>JAGPDF010000015.1:62174-79654 GCA_018057705.1 Thermoanaerobaculia bacterium
ACCCGGGAGGACTTCCGCCTGGAGGTCGACGGCAAGCCGATGCCGATCGACTACTTCGCGCCTCCGGGCGCGCAGCCGCTGACCAAGCCGCGGAGCGCCTCCGAGCCCGAGGTCGAGACGGTCGATCTCTCGCGGGCGAATCTCTTCGTCTTCGTCGATCAGAGCGCGCTCGAGTGGCGAACGAGCAAGAAGATCCTCGAGGAGATCGCGGCGTTCGTGCTGCCGCGCACCGGCGGCAACGAGCGCATCATGATCGCGGCCTTCGTCGAGAATCTCCGCATCCTCTCGCCGCCAACGGCCGACCGCAAGCGGATCGAGGAGGCGTTCGCCGAGCTCGAGAGGCTTCGCGGGCGGGGCAGTCTGGTCGCCGCCGAGCGGAGCCTCCTCGAGCGCGAAGTGCGCGAGAACGCCCGGCCGCGCGCCCAGATCGAGCTGACCACTCCCGGTACCGGGGTCGTGGGAGCCGAACAGGCGGCGCGGGTGGCGAGGCAGGACCAGTCCGACACCGCGAACCTTCGCCGTCAGGTCGAGAACTTCGGCGAGCAGCAGATCGATCGTCAGGCGCGGGCCGTAGCGGCGCTGCGCGAGTGGATCGGGGCGCTGGCGGCGATCGAGGGCCGCAAGTCGGTCCTTTTCGCCTCGACCGGCTTCACCTCTCAGCCGGACGCCTTCCTGACCCAGCATCTCGATGAGAAGCGCGAGGATAATCCCACCGGCACGTCGCAGTCGACTCGGCTACCCACCGCCCGGCTCAAGCTTCTCGACGACTTCGAGCGCGCGGTGCGCGCTGCGCAGAACGCGCGGGTCGCCTTCTACACCGTCTCGCCGCGCGAGGTTCCTGCGGGGACCTTCGGCGCGGAGTTCTCCGGTTCGGGGGCCAACTCGACGGCCGTGGCGCCGCGCGATCCGGCGATTGCGGAAGCGGCCTCGAGCCTGCAGCGCCTCGCAGGGGCGACGGGCGGTGACGCACTTTTTCTCGATGACGGCCTATCGGAGCGGTTGTCGACCGTGGCGGACGACGCGAGTGCCTCCTACTCGCTCGGCTTCTCGACCGGCGAAGAGGATGGCGCGGGCGATCACGTGATTCGAGTGCGGACGCAGGACGACGAGCTCACTGTCCGTCACCGCGAGAGCTTCCGGCGCAGCTCGCTCGCCGAGCGCGCCGAGGCCGCTCTGGTCGCCGCCGCCACCTTCGAGACGACGGTGAATCCGCTCGCCATGCAGCTCGAGCTGGGCGCTCCCGCGCCGCTCGACAAGAAGGGCAAGGAGGCGATGGTGCCGATCCTGGTGCGGATTCCCCTCGCCCTGGTGAGTCTCGAGCCGGCGGGCGCGGACGGGACGCGGCGCGCCGCGCGGCTCACCGCCCGCGTCGCGGTGTTGAACGAGGCGCGCCACATCCGCCTGGGCGAAAGCGGCCCGATCGGGATCTCGATCCCGGCCGTCGACCTCGAGAAGGCTCTCGGCGGCTTCTGGGCCTACCGCGCCGAAGTCGAGGTCGGCCGCGGCTCGCAGCGGGTCGCCGTCGTCGTCACCGACGAGATCGCCGGCACCGTCTCGACCTTGACCGCCACCGTCGAGCGCCCGGTGGAGTAGGCGGCCGAGTCGCCGACTCGTCCGCCACCCGGTCGCTCCAGAGGCCCGGGTGTACACTCTGCCCAATCTCCGCAGTAGACCGAGGTGACTATGTCCGAGCCCCTGAGGGGTGCGCGCGTCGCCCGCGACTCCGTCGCCCACGGCGCCGCCATGGTGCGTGCGCTCGTTGTCGCTCTCGTCCAGGTTCTCGCGCCGGCAGCGGGTTCACCGGCGCTGGCGGGGGCGATCTTCGGCGACGGCTTCGAGGTGGGCAGTGTGTGCTACTGGTCGAACTCCGCGCCGGCCTTTCCGTGCTCGCTCTACCAGGCCTGCGCCGACGCTGGAGGAGATGTCTGGGGCTGCTTCGACCTGCCGTTCGCTGCCCCACCCGCGCCCCTCGTCGAGGACGGAGAGTGGCTGCCGCCCGCCATCGACGCGGCCGATGTCTACGTGCTCTTCGACCGCTCAGGGGACATGTCCGCGGAGCGCGCGAGCCTGCGCGACAACCTGGGCGCGGTCCGGAACGCGGTGACCTGTCCACCCCTCGGCAACGGAACGCCGGGGAGCTGCTACCCGGATCTCTGGATGGGCGTGGGGTTGCTCAACTACGTAGATCAAGCCCCCGCGTTTCAGAACTTCCTGGACCTGCAGCCGGCGCCGAATTTCGCCTCGGTGCCGATCAGCGAACCCGCTGGGTGCTGTGATGAAGCCTGGCTGCTCTCCGCCTGGGCGGCAGTCACCAGTCAGGGCTCGGCCACCTCGGGCTGCTCCGTCCCGGGTACGTTTGCCCCCCGGAGCAGCTGCGTCGGCTCCCCGGCGCAGACCGCCGGCTTCGAGACTTTTGGCTACCCCTGCTTCCGCAGCGCAGCGGTCTCGATTCTCGTTCTGCCCGGTGCCGAAGATCCTGCCGGTACGATGATCTGCCCAGGGGTCCCCACTCTGAGCTCCGCGGCCTTGTCTTTCGGAGTGCGGATCGTCGGACTTCTCGGCAGCGGTGCTGACCCGGACACCATCACCCTGCTGCAAGCGCTCGCCAGCGGAACCGGCGCCGTTGACCCGACCAACGGCAACGCTCCTCTGGTCTTCGCGGGCGCCGACGCCGCTGCCGCGGCCGGCGTCGAGACAGCGCTCCTCACCGCCCGCTCGCTCTTCAAGTACGCGTCGGTCGAACCGCAGGTCGTCGACGACCCCAACGACGCCGTCGATGTCACCACAGAGTTCGTGGACCACGTCGAAGCCCTCGATGGCGGTTTCGGCGAGTGCGCGAGCGGCCTCTTCCGCGAGGACCGCGATCTCGACGGTTTCCTCGAGACCTTCATCGATGTACCGTTCGGCAGCACGCTCTGCTTCCGCATCGTCGCGAACGAGAACGCCACGGTTCCCGGGGCCACGACAGCGCAGAACTTCCTCGGCTCACTCGAACTGACGCTCGACGAAGGTCCGTCACCCGAAGCGGCGTTGCCGCTGCTGTTTCTCGTGCCCCCGGAGTAGGAAAGGCACCGCCACCGTCGAACGTACCGTGGAGGGGCGGCGCGCTACGGCGCCGCGCTCTTCGCCTCGTCGCGCTGGCGATACATCGCGGTCACCGCCGGCACGCGGCCCCAGTTGGCGAACAGCATCCGGAGGACCGGACTCTCGCCCGCCATCCGGTCGCGGAACGAGGCAAGGTCGATCGTGCTCGCTGCCTCGTCGGCGGAGAGGCCCCTCGCCATCGCGGCCCGGGTCTGCTCGACCACCGATCCCAGGAACTCGCGATAGAGAACGAGCTGCCCATCGCTCCTCTGCACCGCGCCGTGGCCGGGCAGATAGGTCGTGGCGCCGAGCGTCCGCAGACGGTCGAACGTCGCGAGCCACTCCTCGACATACGACTGGTCGCCGCCGACGAGCGGCACCGGCGCCACGAGCAGATCGCCAGTCGCGGCGATCCGCTCCTCCTGGAGCCAGACCACGAGATCGCCGCGCGTGTGCCCTTTGCCGAGTGCCAGGATCTCGATCGTGCGCGCCGTCGAGCCCAGAGACCGGCGCAGCGTCAGCCGGTCCGTGACCGTCAGGGTCGGTGCGACGACGTGCATCCGCGGCGCGTCGGCGACCAGCGCCCGCGCCGCGGCGAGGTCGGCTTCGAGACTGGCGCGCTCCTCGGCGGAGAGCGGTTCGCCGGCGAGACCGGTGCCGTTCGCGAGGTGCTTCGGGATGACGGCGGCCATCTCCGCCGCCCAGCCCTTCCAGCCGTCCAGCGTGCTCTTGCCGAAGGCCTCGAGGTCGTCGTGCATCGCGGCGCTGCCCACGATCTCGACACCCGGGAACTCGCGCCGGTAGACCTCGTTGCCACCGACATGGTCGTGGTGGCGGTGGGTGTTCACCAGGTAGCGGACCGGCTTCGGCGTGAGCTGGCGCAGCGCCGCGATCGACGCCTCTGCCGAGGCCGGTGTCAGATTCGCGTCGACGACCACCACGTCCTCGTCGTTGACCACGAACAGAACGTTCGAGTCGAGGAAGAACCCGGGGAGCTTGGTGCGCACGAGGGCGTGGATGCCGGGCGCGAGCGTCTCGACCGAGAAGCCGGCGGATCCTGGAGCGTCGGCACCGGCGATCCTCACGGCGGCGGCGAGCAGGATCGGAGCGAGGGCGCTGGCGGTTCTTGTCGGAAGCCTGGCAGGCATCGGTCTCTCCGTGTCGCCGCCGCCGGAGTCCCCGGCGGCACTAGCTACCGGAAGTACGCTGCCGGCGGCCCGGGGTTCTGGAAGACTTCGCCCTCGGGGGAGTAGCGTGGGGAGGAGGGGGGTCAGGGGCAGCCGGCGCAGCTCGACCAGGCGGCGGCGTCTGCGGATTCGAAGCCGTCGACCAGGAAGGAACAGGGAGCGCTCTCGACCGTCAGCAGGTCGTCGAGGGTCGTAATCGTGACGTCGGCGATCGGGTTCGGCACGCCGTTCGAGAGGTGAATTCCGGTCATGCCGATCGCCCGCGCTCCCACGGTCGGATTCAGGACCGTGTTGCCGATCTCGCCGATCGTCTCGCCGACGAAGGCGGTGGCCGCGACTGTCGGCCGCGGCAGGGCGAGCAGGTTGTAGGCGTGGGTGTAGATCGCCGGATCGGGCTTCGGGGCGGGCGCCTCGGAGGACAGGACGAGGACGTCGAACTCGTCGAGGAACGCTGGTTGCAGGAGGAGCGCCTCGAGGTCGCCGCGATCCCATCCGGCGGGGACGTTGGTGATGATCCCCAGCGCCAGGCCGCGCGCCTGGAGGCTATCGATCGTCGCCTGCGCGGTCGGAAAGAGTGGGTACGGGGCCGGGTTCGTCTGATCGACCAGCGTGTTGCCGAGGTCGAAGAAGATCGCTCGCAGACAGTCGGCACCGCGTGCGGGCGGACCGCTCGCGAGCGCAAGCAAGGCGGCAAACTGGACCAGGCGGGGAGTCGAACGCATGGTTGAAGTCCTCAGATTTCCGGCAGGAGCTCGATCCGAGCCCGGTGTTGCGTGAAGGCGAGCGCAGCGTCGCCGGTGAGCAGGGGGGCTTCCAGGAGCTCCGCGAGGGCAATGTAGACGGCGTCGTAGATCGTCAGGTTGGCCCGCAGCTCCCAGGCGCGCGGCAGCAGCAGCCGGTGGCTGTAGCGTTCGAGCGGGAGATCGGCGAAGTCGCTCAGGGCGGCCTCGGCGCGGGCGGCGTCGAGGATCCGCGCGCGCTCATAGCGCCGCAGGACCTGGGCGATCTCGAGATCGAGCAGCTCCGGTGCATGCAGCGACTCGGCGGGATCGAAGAGCCGTTCGGCGACGGCGATGCCGCGGGCGGTTCCGAGCAGCATTTCGACCGCCGCCGAGGCATCGACCACGATCATCGGATGTCGCGGGCCTCTCGCTCGGCGCGCACGGCGCGCGCCGCGGGCTCGGGAAGGACGACCGGCGGACGCGAGCGCAGACGTTCGCGCAGTTCGTCCGGGGTCGGCCTTTCGGCGGCCTTGCGGAGATCGGCGAGCAGATAGTCCGAGAGCGACATGCCGGCCTCGGCCGCGCGGGCCTTCAGCTTCCGGTGCAGGGCCTCGGGCACGTTGCGGATCTGGATCATGACGGACATGTGCTCAGCCTAGGTACATGTGCTGCACATGTCAATCTGCAACACGGTGAATCCGGGGAACTGGCTGGCACCTTGCGTCGGCGGGGCGGGTCTCGACTGCAAGTGCTGGGAGCCGGCTCTAGGGCGCGACCGGGGCGTCCGTGGCCACGGCGGCTCCGAACCAGCGCTGGGAGGTCGTCTCGGTGAGCGTACCGACGCCCGTCGCGGTGTCGATGTCGATGATCCGGCCGGTTCCCGCGCCGGAGCCGTCGTCGACGAAGCCGAGCACCCTGCCGCCCCAGTAGCCGAGGCCGAAAACCTTGTCGAATTCGGTCGAGGTCGCTCCGACGAGTGTCGCCGCCCAGGTGGTGGTGTCGATCGTCGCCAGGCAGTCGGGGTCGGTCGGGGTATTGCCGACCGCGACGGTGGCGAAAGTGCCCAGGCCGCGCACCGAGACGAGGTCGCCACCGGCGCGGATCTGGCTGCCGCTCGAGAGGCCGAGATTCCCCAACAGGGTCGTGGCACCCGTGAGCGAGTTCACCTCGTAGACGTTTCCTGAGGCGCCGATGGTGATCAGGCGCTCGGCGCTGTTGGGGTCGCCTTCGTTGAGCGGCACGAACGCCAGGCTGGTGAGGCCGTCGGTCGAGCCGTCGAAGTCGGAGATCTCGGTTGCGGCGCCGCTCGTCCGGTCGATCGACCAGAGCTTGAACAGCGAGACGCCGACCATGCGGTCGTTCTTGTCGATGGCGATGTCATTGATGGAGGGACCGCCCGTGTTGAAGGGCCCGACCAGAATCAGTTCGAAAGTGTTGGGGTCCAGACGATAGAGATCGGTGCCAGTATGCGCGAAGAGTCCGCAGAGGTCAGGGCCGGCCACCCCCCACGCGCACGCGGTGCCATTCTCGAAGTCGTCCGCGAAGATCGACTCGGATCCGGCAAGCGCCGGCGAGCCCAAGGCGAAACCTGCGAGGAATGCGAACATCAGATGGTCGCGATGCATTCCGCCCCCCCCCTGGCCTGCCCCGGCCCGGCGACAGCCCCGGGGAAAGGGGCAGCGTAGCACCCAGCCCCCCTCCCAGCCGCCCTCCCGCCCCCCCTGCAACCCGAAGGCCGGTTTCTTCGTTTATAGACTGTCCACTCCCAGGAGGTACGTGTGTCCCAATCTTCCATCCCCGTCTCCCCGAAGCTCGCAGCCGCCCTTGGGCTTGCCGCGGTCCTGGCGCTCACGCTTCCGGCCACCGGACTCGCGCAGGCCAAGGCGGCCGCGCCGGCCGGCGCCAGCCAGGTGCCCGAGATCCAGTTCGAGAAGTACACCCTGCCGAACGGCCTGCAGGTGATCCTGCACGTCGACCGCAAGCTTCCGATCGTGCATGTGAACCAGTGGTACCACGTCGGCTCGAAGAACGAGAAGCCGGGGCGGACCGGCTTCGCGCATCTGTTCGAACACATGATGTTCCAGGGCTCGAAGAACGTCCCCGGCGAGTACTTCTCGGTGGTCGAGGAGCTGGGAGCCAACCTTCAGGAGGGGGGCGTCAACGGCACCACCGACAACGATCGCACGAACTACTTCGCGACCGTGCCGTCGGGCAACCTCGAGAAGCTCCTCTGGCTCGAGAGCGACCGCCTGGCGACTTTGATCGACGGCGTCGACCAGGCCAAGCTCGACAATCAGCGCGACGTGGTCAAGAACGAGCGCCGGCAGGGGGTCGACAACCAGCCCTACGGCCGCTGGTTCGAGCTCCTGGCCAACGAGCTCTTCCCGTTCGGCCATCCCTACTCCTGGCCGGTGATCGGCAGCATGGCGGATCTCTCCGCCGCCTCGCTCGACGACGTGCAGGAGTTCTTCCGCACCTACTACACGCCCAACAACCTGTCGCTGGTGATCGCCGGCGACTTCGACCCTAGCCTCGCGAAGCAGCTGGTCGAGAAGTACTTCGGCTCGATCCCGCCGGGACCGGCGCTGGCGCGTCCGAAGGTGGCGCCGGCCGTCCTCGCGGCCGGCAAGACGCTCGAGATCGCCGACCGCGTGCCGCAGGAGCGCGTCTACATGGTCTGGCCGACGCCGCCGCTCTACGGCGCGGGCGACGCCGAGCTCGATCTCGCGGCGCGCGTTCTCGCCGACGGACTCTCCTCGCGGCTCACCAAGGCGCTGGTCTACGACGCCCAGAAGGCGACGACCGTCAATGCGTTCCAGTTCGGCACCGAAATCGCGAACTGCTTCGTGGTGATCGCGAACGCCCGTCCGGGCGTCGACGTCGCGGAGCTCGAGAGCCTGGTCGCGAAGGAGATCGCGAGGCTCGCGGCGTCCGGACCGACCCCGGCCGAGCTCGAGCGCGCCAAGAACAAGCTCGAGACGCAGTACATCTCCGGGCTCGAGAGAATCGGCGGCTTCGGTGGCAAGGCCGACCTGCTGAACCAGTACAACACCTACCTGGGCGACCCGGGCCGCTTCGCCTGGGATCTCGCACGCTGGCGGAGCGTCACTCCGGCGGGACTGCAGCAGGCGGCGCGCACCTATCTCGACACCGACAAACGGCTGACGCTGCGCTTCCGTCCGGAGAGCTCGGCCCGGCCGACGGCCGCCGATCCGGACCGTTCGGCAGTTCCAGCGCTCGGCGCCGAGAAGCGCTTCGCCGCCCCCGAGGTGGCGACGCGCCGGCTCGCCAACGGACTCGAGATCTTCGTCGTCGAGCGCCGCGAGCTGCCGAAGGTGGCGGTACAGTTTGCCACCCGCGCCGGCATCGTCGCCGACCCCGCCGGCAAGGACGGCACCGCTCACCTCGCGTTGTCGAACGTCGATCTCGGCACGGCGAAGCGCTCGGCGCTCGAGATCGAGGCGGCCCTGGGCGACCTCGGCACCGTGCTCACCGGCGGCGCCGGCCGCGAGGGGGCGAACCTGCAGCTCGAGGTGCTCACCCGCAACGTCGACGCGGCGCTCGGGATCCTCTCCGAGGTGATCCGCACGCCATCGTTCCCGCAGACTGAGTTCGATCGCGAGAAGGCGAACCTGCTCGCCAATCTCCAGCAGCAGAACAACAATCCGAATGCCGTCGCCGCCCGGGTGCGGAACTTCCTCGCCTTCGGGCGGGAGCACCCCTACGGCCGGCCGGCGCAGGGGCTCCCGGGGACGGTCGAAGCGATCACCCGCGACGACATCGCCCGCTTCTGGCAGGAGCGGGTGAAGCCGGGCTCTTCGGCGCTGATCTTCGTCGGCGGAGTGAGCCTCGACGAAGCGGCGAAGCTCGCCGAGAAGCATTTCGGCGCGTGGACGGGCGGCAGCGCTCCCGAGGTGCCGATCGGCCCGCCGCAGACGGCAGCCGCCGGCAGGATCTACCTCGTCGACCGCCAGGACGCGGCGCAGACGGTGGTCTCGCAGTTCCTCGTGGCTCCGGCGATCGGCAGCGCCGATGACGACGCCCTGACGCTCGCCGATTCGGTCTACGGCGGCGGCGGATTCGGCACGCGCCTGAATCTCAACCTGCGCGAGGACAAGGGTTACTCCTACGGCGTCTTCTCGAACCTCCTGCAGTACACCGACGGCGGCATCTGGTACGGCGGCGGCGGCGTGCAGACCGACAAGACCGCCGAGTCGGTCGCCGAGTTCGTCAAGGAGCTGAAGGGTCTCGCGGGCGAGCGCCCGATCGCGGCCGACGAGCTCGAAAGCTCGCGTCTGCGCCGCCTGCGCGGCACCGCGCAGGAGTACGAGGCCTATGCCAACGTGGGCGGCAAGATCGGCCAGCTCTGGCTGCAGAAGCGCCCGCTCGCCGAGCTCCAGGCCGAGCCCGACCGTATCGCCGAGGTCCCGCTCGCGGCAACCAACGCCGCCGCCGCGAAGTGGGCCCGCCCCGAGAAAGCCTCGTTCATCGTCGTCGGCGACCGCGGGAAGATCGAGGAGAAGCTGAAAGCCCTGAATGCCGGCGAGATCGTCGTCCTCGACGTCGAGGGAAAGCCCGTCGTGAAGTGAGCTGCCCGCGAAGCCGGTAGAAGAAGAGGGACAAGAAAAAGAGGGACAGGCACGCATTTCGGAAAAGAGGGACAGGCACCGGTCTGTGATTCCGTAAGAAGAGGGACAGGCACCCGCGGCCTCCATGGCGATCTCGGTCCGCCATGAGCCGCGGGATGCCGCTCTTGCGCGTACTGGTCATGGAGAAAATGACCGCCCCGATTTCCGCTGTACGCGCTTTCCTGCTGGCTGTCGCCGCGCTCCCCATGGCCCTGGCTGCGGGTGGCGCGGCGACGATTCCGGTCGATACCCCGATCGATGAGCCGGCGACACCGAACGGCAATTGCACGCTGCGCGAGGCGCTCTTCGCCGCCGAGGGGAACAGCGCCGTCGACGATTGCCCCGCTGGCTCCGCAGACGAACCGGACGTCGTTGTGCTGCTCGACGCGTCCCACGCCTGGAGCGCCGGGATGCTCTTCGTCTCGGGTGGCGGGCCGCTCGTTCTGCGCGGGCCGGATCCGGCGCCGGCGGGCTGCTCCGTGATGGTCGACCCGGTCTTCTCGGGCCGCTTCCTGAAGCTGTTCAACGGCGCCGACCTGACGATCGAGAACTGCGAGATCCGGGAAGGGGACGCCTCGGCCGACCAGAACTTCGCAGCCGGCGGGGCGCTGCTGGCCGACGGCCTGTCCGACGTCAAGCTGACGCTGAGGAATGTCTCGTTCCGGCTGAACAGGGCGCGCTCCGGCGGCGCGGTCCACGTCGAGACCAGCTCGACCTGCGTCGGCTGCCGGATCACGATCGAGCGCTCGCTCTTCGAGCAGAACGTCGCGGAGCACGATGTGGGCGTATTCCTGGTGCGCGGCGGGGGCCTCTTCCTCCAACTGCGCGGCGACACGCAGGCGCGCATCGTCGATACGATCTTCGAGGGGAACCAGGCCCGGACCGATTTCGCCGGCAACCAGGCGACGGGCGGAGCGCTCTTCGCCGGTCTCTCCGACGCAGCGTCGCTCGAGATCCGGCGGACTTCGTTTTCCTCGAACTCCGCGCTCGCCGGTCCCGGCGCTTCCGCGGTGGCCGGCGGCGCCTCGATCTGGCCTTGGAGCTCGTCGCCGCTGGTGATGGAGGACATCGACCTGCAGGGCAACCATCTCGTCGGGCCCGCCGCTGGCGTCTGGCCGGCGACTGCGCTCGACATCCATTCGGGCTTTTCCGGCAGCTTTGCCCTCGACCGCCTGTCCTTCTACGCCAACGACGAGAGCGAGGACGGCGTCAACCTGCACCTCGAGCACAACTCGCCAGCGCCGGCATCGGCGCGCAATCTCCTCCTCGCCACTGGCCCACGGCGGGCCGCCGATGTGCTGAACTGGAGCTCCGGGGCGATCGCACTCTCCCACTGGACGGTCACGGATCACGTTGAACGCGGCCTCAGACTCTGGCGGAACCCGGGTAATGCCGGCGCATTGCGCCTCGACAATTCGATCGTCTGGGCGAACGGTTCTGAGGTCGTGCAGGAGGGATTCCCGACCGTCGACCCGGTGAACAACCTGATCGGCGTCAACCCGCTGTTCGAGGCGCCGGGGCTCGGCGGCTTCCGTCTGACGGCGCTTTCTCCGGCGATCGATCAGGGTGATCCCATCTGGTCGGGAGGGCCCTACGACGTCGTCCACGCTCCGCGCTCGGCGGCGGGGGCGCCCGACGCCGGTGCCTACGAGCACGGCGGACTGTTCGCCGACGGATTCGAGAGCGCCGACGCCGGAGTCTGGAGCGCGGCATTCTTCTAGGCCTGCGTGAAAAGAGGGACGGTCACCGATTGGAGAATGGGTTCCCGTCCCCGCTTGTTGGATCTCCTGCTTCTCTGCGGGGGTTTGCACTGTCCCTGGTAAAGGCTCGGTGAGAGCATCGGGGTAGACTTCGGCGATGGTAGCCCGACCCCTGCCGCCGCTTCCGGGTATCGATCCGGCGACGGCGCCGAGCGCCGACGACCCGGGGTATTCGGACTGGGTGGAGCGCGTCGGCTTTTCTCCCGAGGGCGTCGACCGGATGCAGATCTGGGAGATGCTGCACGCGACGCCCGCCGAGAGACTCGCGGCGATCGAGGCGCTGTCGCGCGAGATGGAGATCCTGCGCCGTGCCAGAGCTGCCGCTCGCGGCAAGTGAGCTGCTTCCGGTATTCGACCGGCACGGCGTGCGGTTCATCGTCGTGGGCGCTGTCGCGGCCGTGGCTGCCGGGGCGCCGATCATGACCAAGGACGTCGATCTCCTGATCGACCTGCGCGAGGACAATCTCGTCCGCGTCCTCGCCGCCTGTGCGGAGCTCGAGGCGACCTACAAGGACCCGGCAGGCCGGCGGCTCGTACCGGATCTCGCGAAGCTCAGTAGCTTCCGGCTTCACCTGCTGCGCACGCGGCTGGGGGAGGTCGACCTGATGCGCGAGATCGGTGACGGCTGGACGTACGCCGATCTCCTTCCGCGCAGTCAGGAGCTCGACCTGGGGTCGGCTCGCGCCCGGGTCCTCGACCTCGACGCCGTGATCGAATCGAAGCGATTCGCCAATCGGGAGAAGGATCGCGCGGTGCTCCCGGTCCTCCTCGAGACGCTGCGCCTGCAGAAGTTGAAAGGTGCTCGATAGCGAAGTCCTGCGACTGCGACGCCGGCTTTGAAGCGCCCGCGGTTACGCTGGCCCGCCTTCATCGAGGACGACGCGGTTCCTGCCCGCAGCTTTGGCGCGGTAGAGAGCCTGGTCGGCGCGCGCGAGGAGATCTGCGGCATCGCTCCCTTCGCCCGGAATCATCGCGGCGATGCCGATGCTGAGGGTGACGAACGGCGCTGCCGCCGAGCTCGGATGCGGCAGCTTCAGGGCGCGGACGCGATCGAGAGCCTCGCCGGCGACGCGGGCGGCGCCGGCCGCGTCGCTGTCGCGCAGCAACAGCACCATCTCTTCGCCGCCATAGCGGGCCGCGAGGTCCGTCTCGCGGCGGAGGCAGCCGTGGAGGGCCTGGGCTATCGCGATGAGCGCGCGGTCGCCTTCTGGATGGCCGCGGGAGTCGTTGTAGAGCTTGAAGAAGTCGACGTCGGCGAGCGCCACGGCGAGGGCGGCGCCCCGCCGGCGATGGTCCGCCCAGGCCGCTCGCAGCGCTTCGTCGAAGGAACGCCGGTTTGGAATCTGCGTCAGGCCGTCGAGGCTCGCGAGGCGCTCGAGCTCGCGGTTGGCGACGGAGAGCTCGCCGGTGCGCGCCGCGACCACCGACTCGAGCTCGCGCTGGCGCGCTTCGAGCCGCCACACTCGCAGGCGGTAGGTGGCGTAGAGCAGCGCGAGGCCCGTCGCCGCGGCGAGGAGGCGAAACCACCCGGTTTCGACGAGCCGCGGCGCGACGCTGAACGCGAGACTCGCGCCGGTGTCGTTCCACACGCCGTCCTCGTTGGCGGCTCGGACCTCGAGCCGGTAGTCGCCGTGGGGCAGCTCGGTGTAATAGGCGACGCGGCGCGCGCCGGCCTCCGTCCACCCGGGGTCGAAGCCTTCGAGCCGATAGCGGAACCGCACCTTGCCCGGCTCGCGGAGGGCGAGCGCGGTGTAGTCGATCTCGAGCGCATGGCTGCCGGCGGCGAGGCGCATGCCGTCGCGGGGCGCCAGCCCGTTGCCGTCGACCTCCAGGGACTCGATGACGACCGGGGGCGGATGGGGGTTCGTCGGCAGATGATCCGGGTCGAAGACGACCGCGCCGCGAATCGTCGGGAACCAGAGGTGGCCGTCGCGCGTCACCATGCCGGCGGGTTGCGTCCCGCCATAGCATTCGGCGCTGCGCATGCCGTCGCCCGCGCCGAGCGTGAGCGGCACGATGCGTTCCCGACGACCGGCGAAGAGCTCTTCGACCTCGCTGACCACGACCGCGGAGAGGCCGCGATTGCCGCACATCCACAGTCTGCCGCTCCTGTCCGGCAGCAGGCGCCCGACCATGTCCTCGGCCAGGCCCTCGCCGACCTGGACGGTCGCGAAGCGTCCGTCCGCGAACTGGCTGAGGCCGCCGCCGGCAGTGCCGATCCAGAGCGCGCCTGCGGGCTCCTGATGCAGAGCCAGAACCGAGCGGTCAGGGAGGCCGTCGGCCGTCGTCCAGGCGGCGAGCCGGCCGCCTTCGAGTCTCGCCAGGCCTTCGTTGGTGCCGATCCAGAGCGCGCCGCGCGGCTCCTCGAGGAGCGCCTGGACGAAGCCGCCCGGCAGTCCGTCGGCGACCGTCCAGGTCTCGAGGTGTTCCCGGTGCCCGCCAGGGTCGGCGGTCAACCGATGGAGACCGCCGCCGCCGGTGCCGATCCAGAGTCCGCCGCCGCGCGCCGCGAGCAGCGCGTAGACCGACGGGTCCGCGAGCCGGCGGCGATCGAACGGCACGCGGAAGCGTCCGCCTTCGAAGCGCGCCAGTCCGCCGCCATAGGTTCCCGCCCAGACTGTGCCGCCTTCGTCCTCGGCGAGCGCGGTCACGGTCGCGCTCGGCAGGCCGTCGGCGATGCCGAAGATCCGCACCGCGCCGTCGCCGCCGTTACCTCCGGCGCGAATGCGGGCGACGCCGCCGGAGCTCATGCCCAGCCAGACGGCCCCCTGCCGATCCTCGAGCGTCGCGTAGACGACGTCGGCCGGCAGACCTTCGGCGCGCCCGAAGGTCGTGACCCTGCCGTCGCGCAGGCGCGCGAGCCCGCCGGTGCTGGTGCCGAGCCAGAGGCTGCCCTCGCTGTCCTCGAGAATCGCGTTGACGATGTTGCTCGACAGGCCACGCGCGGCGTCGAGAACGCCGATCACAAAGGTCTCGGAGGTCTCGAGCGTGCCAACGGGTTGCGGGGGTGCCGTGGATTCCGCCGCATCGCGGGACGGTCCGGCCTCGGCGCGCAGCCGGTTGAGACCGCCGCCCTGGGTGCCGACCCAGAAGCTTCCGGCGCGATCGCGGTAGAGGGCGCGGATCTGGTTGCTGCTCAACCCGTCGCGCGTGGTGAATCCCCGCAGGTGTCCGTCGCGAAGCCGTTGCAGGCCGCCGTCGGTCGCGATCCAGAGTGTGCCGTCGGGATCGAACCAGAGATCGAAGGTGCTGTTGTCGAGCAGACCGTCGCGCTGTGTGAGGGTCGTGAGCTCTCTCCCGATGAACCGCGAGACCCCCGCTTCGGTGGCGAGCCACAGCGCGCCATCCGCGGCCTCGCGCAGAGCGCGGATGCGGCGACCCGGAGGCAGGGCGGTAACCGATGGCGAAGGGTCGGGTTCGGAGGCGGGCGCGATGAGCTTGCCGGCCTCCAATCGAAGCAGGCCGGCGCCGCGGGTACCCACCCAGAGGCGTCCGTGGCGATCCTCGAGCAGGGTCGAGATCCGCAGGTCGCCGGCTGCGGCGTCGACGCGCTCGAAGCCCCCGCCGGCGCTCGCGCGCTTCACCAGGCCACGGGCGGTCCCCACCCAGAGTTGCCCGGCGCGGTCCTCGAGCAGGGCGGCGATGCCGTTGCTCGGCATCGCTTCAGTGTTGCGGCGATCGAAGACGGTAAAGCGGATGCCGTCGAACCGGACGAGACCCTGCTCGGTACCGGCCCAGAGATAGCCATCGCGAGTGCGCAAGACGGCCGAAACACTGTTCTGCGGCAGGCCCTGCTCCGCCTGCCAGACGTCCAGGAGGTATTGGGTGACCGCCTTGGCTGGGTCGAGCGCCTGGAGAGGAGCGTCCGGCGCGTTCGCCAGCCAACCGGCGAGACAGCTCGCCGCGATCGCTGCAACGCGCCGGCGTCGCCGGCGCGGTCCGACGGTCACGGCAGCCAGGCGTAGCCCAACTTGACGAAGAGGGTGCGGTCGACGGGCAGGGCGTCGAAGCGGTCGGACTCGAGCTCGGTGTCCGAGTAGCCGAGATAGAAGACGGTCTGCGGGTTGAGGCGGTAGGAGTAGAGGAGCTGGCTGAACAGCCGCCGGCTCAGGGCGTCGACCTCTGCGGAATAAAGGTCGGTGTCGCGCTCGAGATCGCGGTGCTGGAGGATGACCCGGGCGAAGCTCCGCAGGTTGAACTGCCAGACCAGGCGCAGTTCCGTCAGCTGGGCGGTGAAGAGCCAACCCTCGTCGATCTCGAGACGCTGGTAGCGATGCTCGAGCTCGGCTCGCAGGTGGCGCCCGGGTTCCCAGGTGAGGCCGGGCGAGAGCGTGATCTGCTCGGCCGGCCGCAGCTCCTCGAGGTCGACGTCGTCGCCGACGTTCCAGCCGAGCTGGAGCTCGAGCGAACCGCTGGGCCGGATGCTCGCCTGGCCTTCGACGTAGAGCTCGTCGAAGCCGATTCCGCCGATGGTCCGTTCGCGGTCGGCGACCTGGGTGAAGAAGGTGGACTCGCGCCGGCCCCGGAAGATGAACCAGAGCTCGTTCAGTCGCTCGAGTGGAGCGCCTTCCTGATCGTCCGTGCGCGCGCTGTCGACGCCCAGGCTGAAACTGATCCAGCGGGCGTCCGGAGCGGCCCACCAGGTGCGCTCCGCCAACACCTTGCCATAGCGCCGGTCGACCTGGGGCAGGAATCCCAAGTCGGCCCGGAAGTCGCGGCCGACGTCCTCGTAAGCGGCGGAGAGCCGCCAGTCGCGCGAGTCGCGGTTGTAGGAGAAGTAGAGCGCGTGATCCTCGAGGGGACCCGCGGGCTGGTCGTACGCCTCGACGATCGCCGCCGGGTACTCGGTGCGCGACCCCAGCGCCTGGACGCGCAGCGAGTCGACCGCCCCGAGCCGGAAGAGGCCGTCGACACCCGCGACTTGGTTCGAGTAGCCGCCCCATTCGCCGCTTCCGCTCCCCTCTTCCCCTTCCCGCGAGGTCGCGACGAAGCCGAGAGCGGAGTTCGTGCCGAGGTCGCGCCGGTAGCGCACGACGGCGTCGGTCGAGGCGACCGGAAGCTCGGCGAGCTCGGAGCGCTCGCTGCCGGGAAGCAGGAGCGAAGTGCGCGCGTCTTCGGCGAGAAAGGCACCGAAGGCGCTCGCACCCCGCTTGCCGGTGACCTTCGCGCCCCAGTCGGGATCGGCGACGTTGCGCGTGAAGACGACCTGAAACGGCGTCGTGAAGAGATCCGCGCCCTCGAGGAAGAACGGCCGGCGCTCGGGGTAGAAGATGGCGAACTGCTGATTGACGTCGAGCTCCAGCGCATCAGCCTCGACCTGGGAGAAATCCGGATTCAGCGTGCCCGAGAGGATGATGTCCGGCGTCACGCCCCAGGTCGCGGTCAGCCCGGGCTCGACATCGATCTCTTCGGTTTCGAGCCGGCCGTCCGGAACCTCTTCGCGGCGCGCGACCTGCTGCACCGTCAGCGTCGGATCGAGCTCGAGGTGGCGGCCGGGGGTGATCCCCGCGAAGCCCGCGACCGTGGACAGCTGGCAGACCGAGCAGTTGCGGTTGCGGTCGGACGGCTCGCTCGCGAGCTCGAGGCGATCGCGCCGCGGCTGGACCCGGAGGAAGCCGATGCCCCAGGTTTGCGCGCCGCCGCCGGGGGGAAAGCGGAGGGACGAGAAGGGGATGGCGAGCTCGACCTCATAGCCGCCGGCAGTGATCCTGCCGGCCGAGTCCCAGAGCGCATCCCAGGAGGTGTCCTCGCTGTCGCCGCCACCCTGCCGCTCGGCCGCCAGGTCGTCGCGGAAAAGATCCATCTGGACCCCGAGCGGATTGACGTAGAACTCGAAAGCGCGCCGGCGGTCGAGGAAAGGGTCGAGCCGCACGCCCACGAAGTCGCCGTCATAGGCCTCGTCGCGGTCGGTGAACCGGGCTCGGATCGACGCCGGGTCGGGGTCTTCGGCGGTGCAGCCGACATAGAGCCGTTCGCTGTCGTAGAGCAGGCGGCAAGTGGTCGCGACCGGCGCCGGGCTGTTCTCGCCAGGCTGGGTCTCGTAGGCGAGCGCGACGACCTCGGCCTGCTGCCAGACGGGCTCGTCGAGTACGCCGTCGA
>JAGPDF010000016.1 GCA_018057705.1 Thermoanaerobaculia bacterium
ACTTCGCCGTCACCCGTTCGCAGGGCGGATCCCTGCCGGGCCGCGCGCACTTCGTCGAGCTCGGCGGCAAGGTCTTCGCGCTCTACGGCCTGGCGGTTGCCGAGCGCTGGCCGGAAGTCGCCGGCGCCATCGACGCGACCCTCGCGAGCTTCGCGCCGCTCACCGACCCCGCCCGCCTCGCCGCGCAGCCCCAGAGGATCGACGTCGTCGAGCTGCCTGAGGCGATGAGCTTCGACCAGTTTCTCGCCCGCTTCCCGAGCACGGCGCCAGAGGCGACAGTCGCCCTGGTCAACGGGGTGGAGGACCCCGCCCGCCTCCTTGCCGCGGGTACTCTGCTGAAGCGCATCGTCGGCCGCAATTTCGGCGACGCTCCGTAGCCCCAAGCCTGCCCGGCGCCTGTTCCGAAGAGCGCTGGCGGCTGTCTCAACCTGTGAACGGGCCCTGCGCCCCCAGCTCGACAGGAGAGACCATGCACCTTCAATGCCGCCTTCGTTCCATTCCTGCCCTCGCCCTGCTGTGGCTCGTTGGCGCCGCGACGGCCTACGGCCAGACCGGTGTCCTCGGTCTCGTGATCGACGAGACGCGGGTACGCGAAGGCGCCACCGAGGCCTCGGTCGTCGTGCGCTCGACCGCCGCGCTCAACCTCGCGGCGGGCGCCATCGCCATCGAGATGCAGGACAAGGACGGCCTGCCGGGAAGTCCGTATACGGCGCTGCTCGGCGTCGAGGTCCTCTCCGGTGCGGGCGACGCCGTCGCCAATGCGACCTTCGATCCCCTCACCCTTCGCACCGAGGTGACCTTTTCTTCGGCCAGCGGCACGGTGAACTCCTCTTTCGGCCCGCTGGTGATCGTGCGCTACGCCCTCGACCCGGCGCTCGAGCTCGACCGCCGGTTCATTCTCCGGGTCGATCCCGATGCGCTCGATCTCGACGCGGCCGACGGTCAGCCGGTGCCTTACTTCACCGAGAAGGGGCGCCTGCGGGTCGATGACTTCGACGCCGACGTCAGTCTCGAGGCGGAAGCCGACCACGCGGTGCCCGGCGCGACGGCGGTGATCGGTGCCGGGACCGAGATCCTGGGTGAGATCGCCTCGGGCACCATCGAGATCCTCTTCGAGCCCGGGTTCGCAGACGGTCCGGCGACGGCCTCGATCCACCCGGCCTACGGCGCGGCCGTCATCGACGCAGTGGAGGAACCCGCCCCCGGCGTCGTGCGCGTGACCTTCCACTCCACCGGCGACGACCTCAACACGCTGCTGCCGGGGCCGTTCCTCGCAGTCTCCATTCCGACCCGCGCCGACGTCGCGGTGGGGAGCCGCTACGAGGTGATCCTCGGAGCGGGCACGGCGGTGCTCGATGGCAACGGACAGCTGGTGGAGGTCGAGATGACCGAGCCGGAGATCCTGCGCTTCGTGCAGGCCAACCTGCAGTTCCTCTCCGGCTTCGACGACGGCTCGGCCGACGACTTCTGGACGGGCGGAAACTCGTGACAGCGAAATTCGTGACAGTTACCTCTTTTCGCCCGCGAGGGCGGTGACATTCGCTCGGCTGGAAGCCGAGAGAAATCAGGTAACTGTCACGAATTTCCGCGTCAGCGGACGCGGCTGCGGCGATTGCGGATGTAGTCGGCGAGGAGGAACTCGCCGAGGTTGTCGGGCGAGGCGAAATAGGCGCGGCCGCGGTTGACCTTCGTCAACTGGTCGACGAACTGCTGCAGGAAGCCGTCAGTGGCGATCATGAAGGTGGTGATCACGATCTTCTGCCGCCGGCAGAGGTCGGCCTCCTCGAGCGTCAGGTTGACGATCCGCAGGTCGAGCCCGAACGGGTTCTTGTAGACCCCGCCATCCTCGGTGATCGCCGACGGCTTGCCGTCGGTAATCAGGATGATCTGCTTGTTGGGCTGCTTCTGCCGGGTCAGGAGGCCGCGCGCGAGCTGCAGCGCCTCGCGTGTGTTGGTGTGGAACGGACCGGCCTCGAGGTAGGGGAGGTCGCGGATCGCGATGCGCTCGGCGCGGTCGCCGAAGGTGATCACCGACAGATGGTCCTTCGGATACTTCGTCGTGATGAGCTCGGTCAGCGCCAGCGCCACGGTCTTCGCCGGCGTGATCCGGTCCTCGCCGTAGAGGATCATCGAATGACTGATGTCGATTGCGACCACGGTGGCGCAGGCGGTCATGTGCTCGGTCTCGAGGACCTCGAGATCCTCTTCCGCGAGCTCGAGCTCGCCCTGGGTGCGCTTCAGGGCGTTGGCGAGCGAGCGCACCGAGTCGATCCGCGCGAGGTCGTCGCCGAAGGCGTACGGTTTCGTTTCGGGCAGCGTCTCGACCCCCTCGCCGCTGGCGCGGATCGAGTGGTAGCCGGGAGTCCCCTTGGCGAGGCCGGAAAAGATCTGCTCGAAGGCGCTCTTGCGGATATGGCGCTCGCCGGCTCCCGACAGCACCAGTCCGCCTTCCTCGTCGCGTTCGATCAGACGCTGCTTCTCGAGCTCGGCGAAGAAGGCGTCGAGGTCGACCGACTCGTCGATATAGCCCTGCTCCTGAAGGTAGCGCATCCACTCCATGGCCTCCTCCGGGTCGCCCGCGGAGGCGAGCAACAGCTGGTTGAAGAGGCGCGTGAGGTCGATCCCCGCCAGCATCTGGCGCAGCAGGTCGGGATCGAGATGGAAGTAGCGGTGGCGCATGCCCGGACGCGAGGGTGCGGCTAGTTGATCTCGCCGGTGCCGCGCCGCGGTCCGCGCCGCGGCGGCTTGACGAGCTGGAACTTCAATAGCTCCTTGTAGCTCACGGTGCTGTCGAGGTCGTGGCGGGCCAATTTCACGCTCTGGTGGAGGCCGTCGAGGACGAGCTCCGACCAGAAGGCACGCTGCTCGGGCGCGCCGCCCAGGGGCGCGGCGAGCGCCTCCAGGCCCGGGACGCGGGCGAGCTCCGCCGCGTACTCGGCGAACGGCATCTCGTCCGACAGCGTCACGGCGTTGCCGGCGGCGAACCAGGTGAGGATCGGAGCGTAGGGACCCGGCTCGTCGGGGTTCGCGGGAACGTCGCGCTCGAGCTCCGGGAAACGGCCCTCGAAGAGCTTCCTCACGGCCATGCCGATGAGCTTTCGCGCCACGACCTCGGGCCCCTGCTGCTCGCCCTCGTAGACCATCTCGAGCTTGCCGGTGAGCGCCGGCAGAAGCGGCGGCAGGTCGCAGAGCCGGGGATAGACCGGATGATCGCCGGTCGTGAGGGCCCGCCGCTCGAGATTCGAAGCCAGCAGCTCGATCGCCGAGATGGCCACGCGCGCCGAGACGCCCGAGGTCTGGTCGACGAGCTCGCTGTCGCGCGCCGCGATCGATATCTCTTCGATGAGGAGGCGGGATTCGTCGGTGATCACGATCGGTGCGTCGCCGCGCTCCGTCCAGGCCTCCTGGGCGGTGATCCGTGCGGCGAGCGCGGCGCTCGGGGGATAGTGGGTGAGGATCTGCGAGGCGATGCGGTCGCGCAGCGGCGTGATGATCGAGCCGCGGTTCGTGTAGTCCTCCGGGTTGGCGGAGAAGGCGAACAACATATCGAGGGCGAGACGCACGGGAAAGCCGCGAATCTGCAGGTCGCGCTCCTCGAGCAGGTTCAGCAGGCCCACCTGGATGCGCGGCGCGAGATCGGGGAGCTCGTTGATGGCGAAGATGCCGCGATTGGTGCGCGGGATGATCCCGAAGTGGATGACCTCCGGGTCGGCATAGGTGAGCCGCCGCGTCGCCGCCTTGATCGGATCGATGTCGCCCAGGAGATCGGCGATCGAGACGTCCGGAGTCGCTGTCTTCTCGCTGTAGCGGGCTTCGGGTCCGAGCCATTCGACCGGCGCGTCGTCGCCGGCCTCGGCGATCCGGCGCGCACCCCAGGTCGAGATCGGGGCCAGCGGGTCGTCGTTCACCTCGCTGCCTGCGAGCACCGGGATCTGTGGATCGAGGAGCGTGGTGAGCTGGCGGAGGAGGCGCGACTTCGCCTGGCCCCGGAGGCCGAGGAGGATGAAGTCATGACCCGCGAGCAGCGCGTTGGCGATCGACGGAATGACCGTGCGGTCGTAACCGACGATGCCGGGAAACAGCTCCTGTTTCGCCGCCAGCTTGCGTCGCAGGTTGGCGCGGATCTCGGCCCGCACCGTCTGCGAGCGGTAGGCGGTGCGCTTGAGCTCTCCCAGGGTCTTCGCGAGCGTCGTCATCCGTGCTGTGCCTCCAACCATCGTTCGGCGTCGATCGCCGCCTTGCAGCCGCTGCCGGCCGCGGTCACCGCCTGGCGATAGAGCGGGTCGGTCACGTCGCCGCAGGCGAAGACCCCCGCGACGCTGGTGCGGGTGGTCGGTTCCTCGATCAGCAGATAGCCCGCCGGATTCGTCGGCAACTGCCCAGCGAAGATCTGCGTGTTGGGCTGGTGACCGATGGCCACGAACAGCCCCTGGGTCGCGAACTCCGATTCGGCGCCGGTCACCCGGTTGCGCAGCCGGAGGCCTCGCACACCCTCGTCGCGGCCCCCCAGAATCTCGACGACCTCGGAGTCCAGGATCCAGGCGATCTTGGGATTGGCCTGGGCGCGTTCCAGCATGATCTTCGAGGCCCGGAACTCGCGCCGCCGGTGCACCACGGTGACCTTGGAAGCGAAACGCGTGAGGTACGTCGCCTCCTCGAGCGCGGTGTCGCCACCGCCGATCACCGCGACCTCCTTGCCCTTGAAGAAGAACCCGTCACAGGTGGCGCAGGCCGAGACGCCATATCCCATGAGCTCGCTCTCCGAAGGCAGGCCGAGGAGCTTCGCGCTCGCTCCGGTGGACAGGATGAGCGCGTCGGCGGAGTAGCTCTGGTCGTCGCTCTGGAAGCGGAACGGGCGCGCCGAGAGGTCCACCTTCGACACCATCTCGAACTTGACCCTGGCGCCGAAGCGCCGGGCCTGCTCGCGCATCTGATCGATCAACTCGGGGCCCTGGATGCCGTGCGGGAAGCCGGGAAAGTTCTCCACTTCGGTGGTGATGGTGAGCTGGCCGCCGGGCTGGTTGCCTTCGAAGACCATCGGCTCGAGACCGGCGCGGGCGGCATAGAGCGCCGCTGTCAGACCGGCAGGACCGGATCCGAGGATGGCGACGCGAAAGTGACTGTCTGGGGACGGCGCTGCGTTCGTCATGCGACCGAAGAGCTCCTTTCAGTGGGATCTACGCGATTCGAGGCTGTCCGGACGCGAGGGGCGCAACACCAGCAGCGCTGCGGCAACGCCGTCGTGACGCTGCGACTATAACAACGGCGGGGCGGGGTTCATTTCCGGGCAGCCGGGAGGCTGACGCCAGCGGCGGTGGCCCGCCCGTCCGGTCCGGCGCCCGAAAGCAGCACAGCCGGAATCAGGAGGTCGAGCCCGGACGGAGGAGCTTCTCGGCGAGGCGGACGACGTTACCGGCGCAGCCGACCGTCAGGTTGTCGATCGTCGCCCAGATAAAGAAGGAGTTCCCGCCGGCTTCCTGGATTTCGCCGATGAGCAGCTCTTCTTCGCCGGCAGCCTGCACGGGACCGAGCGCCAGGGGTCGTTTGGCGAGCGCTCCGGCTCCGCTGCGGCCCAGAAGCTTGCGCAGCGCGGCGGCGTCGGTGGGTTGGTCGAGCTCCACGTAGAGGCTCAGGGTCACGGCGTGGAAGACGCCGGCCTGCGCCGTCTGCACCGCGACCCTGTTCTCGAGGCCGAGGGCGACTTCGGTCTGGCGCGCGATCTCCGCGCCCGGGATCGTCGAGGGGAGGAGATTGAAGGCCATCTGGGCCGGGAAATGGACCGGCTTCGCCGGTTTCGCCATCGCCAACAGGGCGCGGCTCTCTTCGAAGAGTGCGTCGATGCCGGCGGTGCCGAGCTCCGAAGCCGGCAACATTGCCGTCGCGACGGCGCGGCGCAGCCCGAAAGCGCGCAGCGGCGCGAGCAGCTGCGTCAGGCCGACGGCGGCGGCGGCCGGCGCGAGGAGGCGGTCCTGCCCCAGCCAGGAGAACTCCTCGACCCCGGCGACTGCGGGTAGGGCGTCGGCCGTGGTGGCGCCGTGCGAGGCGACGATGGCTCGACCGCCGGGGGGAAGCAGCGCCATCGCCCGGCGGTCGAGCTCGATCTCGCCGCAGAAGATGGCGAGATCGACACCCTCGAAGCAGTCCTCTTCGACCCGGGCGACGAAGGCCGCGCCGTCGAGCCCTTCGGTCAGTGTGCCGACCATCGACTCGTCGAGCGCGAACAGGCGAAGGTCCGTGCAGAGGCCGGGTCGTTGGGCGAGGCGCTCGGCGATCTCCTTGCCTGCCAGCGAAACCGAATGCACCAGCGCGATGCGGCTCAAGCGTGACCCTCCGAAACCGGCGGGGATGGCGGCAGGGTCGGTCGTCCGATGCCGAGGCGGCTCAGGAGCCAGAGCACGGGTCCCGAGAGGGCGTAGGCGAGCGCCATGACCGGCAGGAAGGCCTCCGGATAGAAGGCGAGCAGCAGGATCATCGCCGCGAGCGGGAGCGCCATGCGGTAGCTGTGCGGCTGCCGGAAGTCGAGCGACTTGAAGCTCCAGTAGCGGAACGTCGAGACCATGAGGCTGCCGAGGAGCCCGAGCGCCACCGCCATGGCGACGAGCAGCCAGCGCCGTCCGTCGACCTGCGGCATCACCAGGAGGATGCAGGCGATGCCGCCGGCCGCGGCCGGGCAGGGCAGGCCGACGAAGAAGCGCTTGTCGGCGCGCACCGTCTGCACGTTGAAGCGCGCCAGGCGCGTGGCGCAGCAGACGACGAAGTAGAGCGGCACGAGCCAGCCGAGGCGGCTCCAGATGGACAGCCCCCAGAGGTGGGCCACCAGAGCCGGAGTGGCGCCGAAGGTGATGACATCGGCCAGCGAGTCGAACTCGCGGCCGAAGTCGGTCTCGGTGCCGGTCATGCGGGCGATACGGCCGTCGAGGTTGTCGACGACGCCCGCGATGAGGATGCAGCCCGCCGCCCAGACGAACTGGCCGCGCAGCGCGAGGATGACCGCGAAGAAGCCGAGGAAGATGTTGCCGATCGTGAAGACGCTGGGCAGGAGGAAGGCGGCCCGCCGCCGGTGGCGCAGCAGGCGAGATTCGCGGTCGCTCATCGTCTCATCGCGGGGCGGAGGCGACCGGCGGGGCTGCCGGAGATGCGGGGGGCGTCGCCGCGCGGGTTCCGGTGCCGCGATCGCTCGCCATCGGCGTCTCGCCGACCCTTACGCGATCGCCCTTCTTGACCAGGATCTCGTAGGAAGCCGGGACGTAGAGGTCGACCCGCGAGCCGAACTTGATGACGCCCATGAGCTCGCCGCGCTGCACGCGATCGCCCTTGTCGAGGTAGGAGACCACCCGCCGCGCGATCAGGCCGGCGAGCTGGCGCACGCCGACGCGATCGCCGTTGGGGCGCTCGAAGACGTTGGTGTAGCGCTCGTTCTTGTCGCCGACGTCGGCGCGGAAGGCGGCGAGCTTCTGGCCTCTGAGCAGGCCGGAAAAGACGACCTCGCCCGCCACCGGGCTGCGCTGCACGTGCACGTCGAAGACCGAGAGAAAGGTGACGACACGGCGGTAGGGACCTGGACCGATCTCCGGATCGACGACCTCGTCCACCGCGGTGATGAGTCCGTCTGCTGGCGCGAGAACGAGACTCTCCGGGCCGTCGAACCGGCGGGTGGGATCGCGGAAGAACAGCAGCACGAGGAGGCTCACGAGCGCCACTGCGATCGCGGCCGTGCGGCGCTCGAAGTAGAGCAGCGCACCGGCGATCGCGACCAGCGGCAGGACGAATGCCCAGGCCTCCTTGGCGAAACTCACGCGCGGCCCGCCGGCGGGCGCAGCGTGGATGGCGATCGCAGGTTCAGACCCGGACCTGATTTTCCTGGTGTTCGCGCAGCATGGCCTCCATGCGGTCCTTGAGCGCGAGCTTGTGGATCTTGAGACGCTTCTCCTCGGCCTCGTCCTCCTGCGACGGAAGGGTCCGCTGGGCGATCTGAACCAGGCGCTCCTCGCACTCGTGATGCTCGGCGTGGAGGAGCCGGAAGGCCTCGCTGGTGCGCAGGAACTCTTGTCTGAGGGCGTCGGCGTTCGGCATCGAGACGTACTCCTTTCTCCCGTTGGGAGCGGTCGAGTTCGAGGATAGCACCCGGCTTTTGCGCCCTACAACCGCCGCTCACCGCCGAGGCTGCCGGGCTCGCGGGCGAGGAGCCAGGCGTCGCAGTCGTCGCGGTAGTAGCGCCTGCGAAGGCCAGCGAGGGCGAAACCGAACCCCTGGTAGAGGGCCTGTGCGGCCAGGTTGTCCGCCCGTACCTCGAGGTGGCAGCGGACGCCGGACCGGTCCAGCCCGGCCAGGGCGGCGGCCAGGAGGCTCCTGCCGACCTGCCGGCGCCGCCACGCCGGAGCGGTTGCGACCCGCAGGAGCTCGGCCTCGCCTGCGACCTCCCGGAAGAGGGCGAAACCGACCGCGTCGCCGGCCGTCGACTCGGCGAGCCAGCCGAGCGCCCCCGGGGCCTCCCAGAAGCGCGCGATCTGGTCGGGCGTCCAGGGTTCGGCGAAGGCGCCGGCCTCCAGGGCCGCCAGGGTGTCGAGGTCGCGGATCGAAGCGCCACGGATCCGGAGAGGGACCGGTGCCTGCGCCGCGCGCCCGCCGCGCGGGGCGGCCGATCCGCTCCGGTCGTTCATCGACCCGGATTGCGGGGCGTGAACCCTCGCAGGTAGAGCGGCCGGAGCTCGGCGGACACGAGGTCGTCGATCGTGCCGGCGGAAGCGGCCACTGCCACCGCGGCGCAGAGCGCGCTGGCACGGTGGAAGCGGTGGACAGGGGGCTCTGCGAATCGGGCTGGCAGCGGCTGGGTCGCGTGAGCGGCGAGCAGGGCCCCCGCAGGGGGAGCGATCTGCGCGACAGCCTGCCGCGCGGGTTCTGCGATCGTCACGAGGCCGCCTTCGCGGCGCTCGAACTCCTGCACGAACCACTCGTCGCGCAGCGCGTCGACGAGCGCCACGACACGCTCGCCGGGCGCCGAGGCGGTCTCTGCCGCGGAGCTCCCCGCAGCGGCGTCGATGGCCAGGGCGGCGAGATTCGACAGCGCGACGACCGGCACGGCGAGCCCGGCGCGGAATCCGAGCGCGGTAGCGAGGGCTACGCGGATCCCGGTGAAGCTCCCCGGTCCGCTGAGGACGACGATGCCGTCGAGGTCCGCCGTCGCGATGGCGGCGCGCCGGAGACTGGCGTCGATCTGGTGCAGGAGCGACGGGCCGGAGCGGCTCTCGCCGGAGCTCTCGGCGAGCCGGGCGCCGTCGCGGGCGACCGCCGCGCTGGTGACCGGAGAGCCGGCGTCGAAGGCGAGCCAAAGGGACATGACGACGCAGTCTAGCCCGACCGGTCGCGGCTATACTCATCCGTCCATGCGCCCAGGGGTCGAGATGACGCCGATGCTCCGGCACTATCTGGAGCTCAAGGCCCAGTATCCGGACGCGATCCTGTTCTATCGCATGGGCGACTTCTACGAGCTCTTCTTCGAAGACGCGCTGAAGGTCGCGCCGCTGCTCGATCTGACCCTGACCGCGCGCCAGAAGGGCACGCCGAACGAGGCCCCGATGTGCGGCGTGCCGCACCACGCGGTGGCCGGGTACATCGGCAAGCTCATCCGGCTCGGGCTGAAGGTCGCCGTGTGCGATCAGGTGGAGGACCCGGCGCAGGCCAAGGGGCTGGTACGCCGGGAAGTGACACGCGTCGTCACTCCGGGGACGATCTCGGAGCTCGCTCTGCTCGAGAGCAAGGAGGAGAACCTCCTCGGCGGGATCGTCTGGCAGACCGGGGCCGGAGGTGCCGGCGCCTTCCTCGACGTCTCGACAGGGAGCTTCTTCCTGCGCCGCTGGCGCGATCCGCTCGAAGCCGTCGCCGACCTCGAGGTCCTGCGCCCGCGCGAGCTGCTTTGCGACCCCGAGGAGTTGCCGGCCGAGATCGGGGCCTGGGCGGAGCGCGATGTCGCCTGCCGGACGGCCCTCGAAGGCGTCCTCGAATCGCCGGCGAAGGCGTCGGAGCGGCTCGCCCGCCAGTTCGGGGTCGGTACGCTGCGCGGCTTCGGCCTCGAGGACGGCGAGCCCGGGGTGCGTGCGGCGGCGGCGGTCCTCGCCTATGCCCAGTCCACCCAGCGCAGCCGGCTCGATCACGTCACCGAGATCCGTCTACGGGCGGCGTCCGATCGGCTGGTCCTCGACGCCACGACGCTCGCCAACCTCGAAGTCTTGCGCACGCAGCGCGACGCCGAGCGCGGCAGCTCGCTGCTCACCGTGCTCGATCGCACGGTCACGGCTCCGGGTGGCCGCCTGCTGCGAGACTGGCTGCGGCGCCCCCTGCGCGAGCTGCCGGAGATCGCCGACCGGCACGACGGCGTCGCCGCCTTCGGCTCCGATCCGTCCCTGCTGGCCCGCCTGCGGAGCTCGCTCTCGCGTATCGCCGATCTCGAGCGCCTGGCGACCCGCGCCGTCGTCGGTTCGCTCACGCCGCGCGAGGCCGCTCTGCTGCGCGACACGCTGATCGCGGTGCCAGCGCTCTTCGCGGAGCTCGAGGGGCTCCCCAGCCGCCTGCTCGCCGCTGCGGCCGCCGTCGATCCGATCGCCGATCTGTGCGCCGGCCTCAAGCAGGGACTCGAAGAGGAGCCGGCGGGGAGTCTCGACGACGGCAGGGTCATCGCCGCCGGCGTGGACGCCGAGCTCGATCAGTATCGCTCCCTCGCCGCGGACGCCAAGCGCCACATCCTGGAGCTCGAGGAGCGCGAGCGCAAGCGCACCGGAATCTCCTCCCTGAAGGTGCGCTACAACCGTGTCTTCGGTTACTCGATCGAGATCACGCGAGCGAATCAGGCGGCGGTGCCCGCCGACTATGTGCGCCGGCAGACGCTCGCCAACGCCGAGCGCTATGTGACTCCGGAGGTGCAGGAGCTCGAGGAGCGGATTCTCCACGCCGAAGAGCGGCGGCTGGCGATCGAACGCCGGCTCTACGCCGGGTTGGTTGCCGGCATCGCCGGCAATGCGACCCGGCTGCAGAAGCTGGGACAGGCGGTCGCGTCGGTGGACACCCTGGCGGCGCTCGCCGAGGTCGCGGCGCGGCGCGGTTACGTGCGGCCGCAGATGCTGGCGGCCGGGAGCGGTCTCGCGATCGCGGACGGCCGCCATCCGGTGCTCGAAGTGGCCCTGGGCGAGAGCTTCGTCCCCAACGACCTCGAGCTCGATCCCGGGAGCTCGCAGATCGTCCTGCTGACCGGACCGAACATGGGGGGCAAGTCGACCTACCTGCGGCAGTCGGCTCTCCTCGTGCTGATGGCCCAGGCGGGCAGCTTCGTGCCGGCCCGGCGCGCGGCGATCGGCGTGGTGGACCGGATCTTCTCGCGAGTCGGCGCATCGGACGATCTGGCGCGCGGCGAGTCGACCTTCATGGTCGAGATGATCGAAACCTCGAACATCCTGCGCTTCGCCACGCCGCACAGTCTCGTGATCCTCGACGAAGTCGGGCGGGGGACCGCGACCTTCGACGGCCTCTCGCTCGCCTGGGCGATCGTCGAGCACCTGCACGAAAGCGTGCGCCCTCTCACCCTTTTCGCCACCCACTACCACGAGCTCACCGAGCTCGCCGAGCTTCTGCCCCGGGTGGTGAATCGCACCATGGCGGTGAAGGAGTGGGAAGACCGCATCGTCTTCCTGCGCCGCGTTGCTCCGGGGAGCGCCGACAAGTCCTACGGCATTCACGTCGCGAAGCTCGCCGGCCTGCCGGAGGGGGTGGTGAAGCGCGCCCAGCAGGTGCTCGCCAATCTCGAGGCGAAGGAGTTCGATCCCGAGGGGCGACCGCGTCTGGCGCACGGCGAGATGCCGGCCGACCGCAAGGTCGCCCAGCTGCCGCTGTTCTCGCCGCCATCTCCGCCATCTCCCGCCGCTTCCGCGCCTGCGGTCGCCCCGGCGGCCGAACTCGTCGCCGGCATCCTGCGCGAGCTCGAGGTCGAGCGCCTCACGCCGCTCGCCGCCCTCAACCTTCTCGCCAGCCTGAAGGAGCGTCTCAAGTGAACGGCGGCAGCGTCCTCTTCCTGGGCGTCGAAGGGCTGGCACTCGCCGCCGCCGAACGCCGGATCCTGCGGCGCGTGCAACCGGCGGGAATCGTGCTCGTCACCCGCAACATCGGCCGCGCGGAAGAGCTGCGCGACCTGGTGGGGGAGTTGCGCGCCGCTGTGCCGCAGGCAATCCTCTGTCTCGACGCCGAAGGTGGACGGGTCGATCGCCTGCGCGGCGTCGTCGCTCCCGCTCCGGCGGCCTCGGCGCTCGCTCACTGCCGACCGGCGACCGCCAGACGCGCCGGCCGGCTGCTCGGCGAGGCTCTCCGCCAGTTCGACTTCGACCTCGACTTCGCTCCCGTGGCGGACCTCGATTACGGCATCGCCGGCAACGCCCTCGACGAGCGCACCTTCGGGAGCACGCCGCGTCCGGTCATCGCGCGGGCGAAGGCAGTCCTCCAGGGCCTGCACGAAGCCGGCGTCGGCGGCTGCATCAAGCACTTTCCGGGCCTCGGGCGAGCGACTGCCGACACCCATCTCTCGGGGGCCCACATCCGTGCGACGCGAGCCGACCTCGCGCGGGATCTGACCCCCTTTACCGAGCTTTTTTCAGGCGCCGAGTCGGCGATGGTCGGGCACGCCATCTACCCGGGATGGGATGTCGAGGTCCGGCCGGCAAGCCTCAGCCCGGCGATCGCGACGACGCTGCTCCGAAACCGAGCGGGCTTCCGCGGCGCACTGTTCAGCGACGATCTGGAGATGGGGGCTCTCGCCGAGTTCGGCTCGCTGCCGGAGCTGGGCGAACGGGCTCTCAGGGCCGGGTGTGACGGGCTGCTCTTCTGTCGCCGGGTGGAGGAGGCGCCGGCGATCGCCGCGGCGCTGGGCCGGCGGGCGCTGCGTCCGCGGCTCGACGAGGCGCAGCGCCGGCTGGCGCGTCTGCGCTCGCGGCTCGCTGTATGGAAGAAGAAGGCGCCGGCGGCGCCGGGCCTCGCCCAGCTGCGCCGCCGGTTCGAGAGCCTGGCCGCCGACGTCGCGCGCCGGCAGCCGGGTCCCGGCCTGCGTTAGAACGGGATGTCGTCGTCCTGGAAGTCGCCGGGACCGCCGTCATGCCCGCCGCCCGCAGGGGCGCTCCCGCCGGCGTCCCGGCCGCCGCCGCCGCCACTGTCACCCTTGGAGCCGAGCATCTGGAAATTCTCGCAGATGATCTCGGTCTTGTAGATCTTCTTGCCTTCGCGCTCCTTGTCGTCCCAGGACCGGGTCTGGATACGGCCTTCGACGAAGACCATCTTGCCCTTGGTCAGGTACTGGCCGGCGATCTCCGCCTGCTTGCCGTAGACGACGATGTTGTGCCACTCGGTCTCGTCCTTGCGGTTGCCGTCCCTGTCCTTGTAGCGGCGCGACGTGGCGAGCGAGAAACTGGCCACCTGCTGGCCGCCCGGCAGTGCACGCATCTCGGGGTCGCGCCCCAGATTTCCTACCAGCATCACTTTGTTGACCATGGTTGTGCTCCCTCTCGGCGTGGCCGGGACGGTATCATACGCATCGCGGTCACTCACCGAATTCCTTTCTACCGAGATAGGACGTATTTCGTGCGTATCGTCTTGCAACGCGTCAGCCGGGCAGCCGTCGTCGTCGACGGCCGCGAGGTCGCGAGCATCGGCGCCGGCTGCCTGCTTCTCGTCTGCGTCGCGCGCGGCGATGATGCTGCCGTCGCCTCCCGGGCGGCACGCAAGATCGCCGGCCTGCGACTCTTCGAGGATGCGGCCGGCAGGATGAACCTCGACCTCGCCGGAGTCGGCGGTGCCCTCCTGGTGGTCTCGCAGTTCACCCTGCTCGCCGACGTCTCGCGGGGCCGCCGGCCGTCCTTCGAGGGCGCGGCACCGGGCGACGTGGCCGAGCCGCTGGTCGAGCTCTTCGTCGGTGCCCTGCGGGAGGCCGGTTTCGCCGTCGCGACCGGGCGCTTTGGCGCGCACATGCAGGTCGAGCTCGTGAACGACGGTCCGGTGACGCTGGTGCTCGACTTCTGAGCCCGGGCTAGATCAGGGGAGCCCGATGGCGATCGTCGAGATCGGCACCGGCATGAAACAGAGCAGGAAGATCGCCAGCGCCGCGATCGCCAGCCACCGGCGACGTCGGCCCAATGGCTGCGCCTCGTCCACCACCGGCGGATGGCGCAGGCCCAGCCACAGGACGATCGCCGCCCAGAGAAACCATCCCAGCCACAGGAAGCCGCCAGCGACGAGGATGGCGAAGAGGAACGGCGTCATGCGTTCCTGTCGACGTCCGGCGACGGCGTAGAGCAGGTGTCCACCGTCCAACTGCGCCAGCGGCAAGAGGTTCAGCATGGTCGCGAAACATCCGACCCAGGCGGCGAGGACGAAGGGATGGGGATTGAGGATCATGTCCCCCGGCAGGTCACCGTGGAACCACAGAACCAGGCCCCGGTACAGGAGGTTGTTGCCAGGCAACGTGAGTGCCATCGCCTCGGAGCTGGCAGAAAGCCGGATGATGCGTGTCGGGACGGAGTGCGCCACTCCGTAGACCAGGATCGGCACGAGGACGAGAAAGCCCGCGATCGGACCGGCCACGCCGACATCGAACAGCTCGCGCTTGTTGCGGAGGGTGGTGCGGATCCGGATGAAGGCGCCGAAGGTGCCGATGAGGAAGGGCGATGGCAGGAAGTACGGCGGACTCACCGGCAGCCCGTATCTCCGGCAGGCGATGTAATGCCCGAGCTCGTGGGCGAGGAGGATGGCCATGACCGGCAGGGCGTAGGCCAGACCCCATCCGAGGAGCTTCGGATCGGTCCAGACACGCGCGATGGTGTCGGGCAGCAGGAAAGGCAGGAGATCCGTGATGATGTCGGTACGCGCGCCGAGGAGAAATACGCCGCCGGCGGTCACGCAGGTGAAGAAGGTGCAGACGAAGAGCAAGAGAGCCAGCTGAAACTGCCGTGCTTGTCCTCGAAGCGGTTTCCCTGCCGAGAGCTGCCGCCCCGGGGTCAGCGGTCCCGGGAGGAGAGACAGATCCGGCGGTGGAATGGAGTCCGGCAAGGCCGGGCCGGATCAGAGGTTCTTGAGGTCTTTGCCGGGCTTGAAGCGCACGGTACGGCCGGGGGTGATGGCCACCTCGACACCGGTCTTCGGATTGCGGCCGACGCCCTTCTTGCGGTCTCGCACCTGAAAGACGCCGAAACCGCGCAGCTCGATCCGCCGGCCGTCGCAAAGGGCTTCCTTCATCGCATCGATGATCGTGTCGACCGCCTGGACGGCCTTCATCCTCGGCACGTTGGAGACGTCCGAGACCTTCATCACAATGTCCGCCTTGATCATCGTCCGCTTTGCCTTTCGGGGAATCTAGCCGCAACCGCCGGGAGAGTCAACGCGAACGGCGGGCCGGTCGCGGAATCCTCTTCCGCTGTCATGCCTTGCGCAGCTTCGATTGCATGATGCAGAGCTCGAAGGCGATCTCGGCCTTCGCGACGACACGCTGCAGATCGGAGAGGTCGCCGGCGGAGAGCTCGACTCCGGTCGTCGATCGCGGCTCGACGAGAAGCGCCGCGACGAGACGCTCCTTGACCTTGACCGGCAACACCAGAACGTCCTTGCTGAGCGCCGGTGCCGCGAAACAAGCGGCCAGCAGGGCGTGCGCCGGCAGGGGCGAGAGCGGTCCGCGGAAGTAGGCGCCGGCCTCGCGCAGTCCCGCGAAGAGCGACGGCTGGGCGAGATCGAGACGCAGCGCTGCGAGTTTCCCCGCATCGATCCCCTCTCCTGACCCGAGCCAGCCGGCGATCTCCTGTCTGCGCACCACGAAGAGCACCGCGCGTGGCGTGACGCCGGCCGCGAAATCGAGGATGGCGCGCGCGACGTCGTCGCGTTCGCGGGTTTGCAGGAGGCGCTTCTCGGTCTCTTCGACCGTGAAGCGACGATGAGCGGCGGGCCGTGGCGGAGCCACAGGCGCCGCGGGAGCGACGGCAGCCGGCGATGCCGCCGGCGGTGGAGACGCGGCGATCGCAGGCGGTGGAGGAGCGGCAGCCGCGGCGGCGTTCTTCGGAGCCCGGGCCGGTTTCGCTGTCGCCGGCCGGGGGGGCGCAGGGGGTGGCGCTGGCGGCGCGGCGGTTGGCGATGGCGCCGGCGCCGGAGGCAACGCAGCAGGCGGCGGCGGGGGCGGTACGGCGGAGGGCGCGGGCGCCATGGGGGCGAGCAGCGGCAGGTCGAGGGACTGGTGCTGGAACTGCGGCAGCTCGGGCGAGATCGGACCCGCACCGTCGGACCTTCCGGCGGGCTTGGCGGCCGATTTCCCGATGGCCGGGGCGGCAGCCGGGCCCGGGGGGACCTCCGCGGCGGCGTCGCCCGCGATCCGCGAATCCCACTGCAACTGGTCCCCAGACCGGCCGGCGGCTTCCTCCGATGCGACAGCCGAGGTGTCCCGCGCCCAGAGGAAGCGCGACCGGTTCATCTTGTCGAGCAGCTTCGCCATGCGTGCCGGGCACTCCTCGCCATGGTGCTTCTCGAGCGCTTCCATCAACCGGAGCTCGAGAGCCACGTACCAGCGAATCCGCTTGCCCACGACGAAGGAGATCTCGTCCTGGGCGGCCAGATCGCGGGCATCGATGAGCGCCACCTTCACCTGGGTCGAGCTGGCCTGGAAGGCGATGGCGTGACAGCGGCGGGCGACTTTGGACGGCAACAGCGCCAGGACGTCGTCGGGGATCCCCCGAAGTTCCTCCGGTGTCGCACACGGGGCGCCCTGCTGCTGCGCGAGGGCGCTGCAGAGCTCCTCTTCGCTCACCGCTTCGATCTCGAGCAGACAGGTTCCGAGACGCCCCCCGACGACCTTCTGATTGCGCAGCGCGCGCAGGAGCTGGTCCCGCGTGATCTGGCCACGCTGCTCGAGAAGCTCACCCAGGCGGAGTGCGGCAGTGCGCAACGAACCTCCTAATTGTAAGAATCAAAAGAGACTTCTATCGGCTGGCAAGATATCAGGTTGGGGCCGGCGGGAAAAGTGCCAGTCCAGCTATGATTCCGGTGTGTGCGGCATGAGAGTTTCCGTCCTGCTGGCCAGTCTGGCGCTCGGCGTCGTCCCGGTGGGCGCGGGGCAGCTTCCGGACTCGGCCGCTGCGTATCCCTTTCTCCTCGGAGGCGCCCTGCTGGCGGATGGCGAGAGCGAAGCGGCGCTCGCCGCCTTCGCCGAGGCGGCCGCCCTCGCCCCCGAAGATCCCTGGGTCCACCTCGAGTACGCCAGCGTGCTGGCGCGGGGCGGGCGGTTCGAAGAGGCGGCGGTCGAGGCGCGGATCGCGCGTCAGTTCGCGCCGTCCGATCCCGAGGTGCAGCGCATCCAGGCGCGCATCGCCATGAACCTCGCGGACCGCAATCCTGCCGCGCGCATCGAAGCCCGCCTGGCCTTCGAGGGGGTTCTGCTCGCCGAACCCGACGACCTCGAGAGTCTCGTTGCCCTGGGCCAGATCTACCTCGGGGAGAGCTCGCCGCAGCGCGCCGTCGAGGTGTTGACCCGGGCTTCCGGGCTGCGCCCCGGGCAGCCGATGATCGAGGCGCTGCGGGCGCGGGCGCTCGTCGAGGCCGGTGATTCCCAGGCGGCGGAGTCGATTCTGCGTTCGATGCTCGCAGCCCAACCCGATCGTCTCGACAGCCGGCTGGAGCTCGCGGAGCTGTTGTCGAACCGGGGACTCCACTTCGAAGCGGCGGCCCTGCTCGCCGAAGCGCCCGAATCCCAGCAGCCGTCACCTGAGCTGCGCCGGCGGCGGGCGGTGGAGCTCTATCTCGACGGCGATCTGCCGAGCGCCGGCCTCGTCGCCCGTGGCCTGGTCGCCGAGTTTCCGGACAACAGCGCTGCCCGGGCACTACTGGCGACGATCGAGCAGGCGGACGGACGCTGGACGAGCGTGCTCGAGCTCATCGGCGACGTGGCGGAACGCACGCCGCTGAACGATCAGCTGAACCTCCTCGCGGTGCGGGCGCTCGAGCGCCTGGGCCGCATCGAAGAGGCGCTGGCCGCAATGGCCCGCAGACAGGTGGCACTGCAGGCCGCCGGACGACTGGGAGAGGCCCAGCTGGTGCAGGCGAGCGCGGTGCTGCTCGCGTCGCGCAACGACCGCACGGATCTCGCCGTGGAGATGGCCGCAAAGCTGTTCGAAGCCGAGCCGCCGGTCGATCCCGAGATCCTCATGCAGGTCCGTCTGCTGGTGGCCGATCTCGAGTACGAGCGCCGCGGTCTCGGTCCTGCGCTGGCGGTGCTCGGCGCCGCGGACTCCTCGCCCGCCGTCGCCAAGCGCTACGAGCTTGCCGTGCGGGCCGGGGACGCGCCCTCGGCGGCGCGATGGCGGCAGCAGCTGGAGAGCGGATCCCTCGAGGCTGGGCTCGAGCTCGCGGCGGCCGAAGAGCGGCTGGAACGATTCGCGCAGGCGCTGCCCCTGATCGAGAGAGCACTGGCGGCCTCGCCGGAGTCGAGCGACCTGCGCTTCCGCAAGGCGACCGCCCTCGAGCGCAGCGGGCGGTTCGACGAGTCGGCAGGGCTCTTCGAGACGCTGATCGCCAGCGATCCGGAGCATGCGCCGGCCCTCAACTACCTGGGCTACATGTGGATCGATCGCGGTGCCGAAATCGAGCAGGGCCTCGCGCTGGTGCGTCGGGCGTTGCAGATCGACGCCAACAACGGCGCCTACGTCGATTCCCTCGGCTGGGGGCTCTACCGGCTCGGGAGGTTCGCCGAGGCCTGCGAGGCGCTGGAACGCGCCGTCCGGCTGCTGCCGAACGACTCGACGGTGCTCGAGCACCTGGGGGATGCCCTGCTCGCCCTGGGCGCCCGCGAGCGTGCCCGCGATGCCTACCGGCGGGCGCTGGCCCTGGCGCCGGAAGATACCGCCGGCCTCGCAGCCAAGCTGGCAGGTCTGGTCGGGAACTCCTAGCCTGCGAAACGGCATCTCTCGCGCTCTCGTCCTGCTTGCCCTCGCGGCTGCGGGCTGCGCCTCCGGCGGGCCCGGCGGCCGCGCCTCCGGCTCCCAGGCTGCCGCTGCGCCGGCGGCCGTCCCGCCCGCCGCGCAGGTGGACGGCGGGACTTCAGCCGCCGGGCAGTGGCTGTTTCGCGCCGAGGTCTCGGGCGAAGAGGGCTCGGGGAGCCTGAAGCTCCTGTTGCGCCGCTTCGCCGGGGGGAGCTTCACCCTGGTGGCCTCGGACGCGCTCGGGCAGCCACGTTGGGAGATCCGCCGCGACCACGACGAAGCCGTCTGGCTCGATCCGCAAGGAGGCCGGTTCTGCCGGCTCGACGCCCGGCTCCCGCTGCGCGCCACGCAGTGGGTTCCGAAGATTCAGCTCGCGGACTTCCCTGGACTCCTGATCGGCGAGTGGCCGACGGCGTCCGAGGTGGCGGCATCTGGCGCAGAGTCGGTGGAGGCGTCCGCGGCGCCGATGGTCCCGGCCGGTCAGCGGATCACCGGGGAACGCGGAGCGCTCGGATGGGCCAGCTGGACGCTGTGGGAAGAGGGAATCCCCGCGGTCTGGTACAAGCGGCTCGCCTCCGAGTCGCTGCTCTCCGTGCGACGTCCTTCGGTTCAGGTGCGCTGGCGAATGACCGCCCAGGGACCCCTTCCTCTGTCGCCGGAACAGGAGAGGAGCCCCTTCGCACTGCTGCCCGCAGAGCTCGCCGCGAGCTCCCGGGAGATCGAGTGCCCCGGAAATGCGATTCCTTAGCTTCGCGAAACTGAATCTTCACCTCGAGGTGCTGCAGCGCCGCGAGGACGGCTTCCACGAGTTGCGCACGATCTTTCAGACCATCGATCTGGCCGACGAGATCGACCTCTTTCCGGGCCGGGCCGGCGGTCCCAGAATCGAGCTCGAGGTCGCCGGCACCGGTTCCGCCGGCCTCCCGGCCGACGAGTCGAACCTCGCCTGGCGGGCGGCGGATCGTTTTCTGGCCCACTGGGGGGAGCGGGGCGAGAGCGTGCGGATCCGGCTCGGGAAGCGCATCCCGATCGGCGGCGGGCTCGGTGGCGGGAGCTCGAACGCCGCCACGGTCCTGCTGGGACTCTGCGCGCTCCTGGGCCGGAACCCTGGCCTGGCGGCCCTCGAGGAGGTCGCCGCCGGCCTGGGCTCCGACGTGCCGTTCTTCCTGCATGGCGGCACGGGGCTCGGGACCGGGCGCGGCGAACGAATCGAGCGCCTGCCCGATCCGGCCCCTCCTCTCGAGCTCTGGCTGGCGGTGCCACCGGTGCAGGTCTCCACGCGGGAGGTCTTCTCGGCCCACCGCATCGATCCGTCGCCGGCTGAGCGGCGACCGACCGAGGCGGAATCCGCCCGTCTTCCGGCGCCCTGGCGGCCGCTCGTGGGGTGGAACGATCTCGAGCCGACCTGTCTCGCGCTCTACCCGGCGGTCGGCGCCGTGTATAATCGGCTCTCCGAATCGGGGGCGCAGGCGGTTCGCCTGTCCGGAAGCGGCTCGACGATCTTCGCGCAGTTCGCTGATCGGGCATCGGGAGAAGCTGCCGGGCATCGGCTCGAAAGCGATTCGATCTGGTTGGCCGTCAAGACATTGAGTCGGGAAGAATGGCGACGCCGGAGTGGGCTGGACGCTCTGTCGGGAGGGAGTTGACGTGGAGATCACCGACGTCCGGGTCTATCCCGCGCGTGACGAAAAGGTCCGCGCCTTCGTCTCGATCGTTTTCGACCGGTGCTTCATGGTCAACGACATCAAGGTCATCCAGGGAAAGGATGGCCTGTTCGTCAGCATGCCGAGCCGCAAGCGCAAGAGCGGTGAGTTCAAGGACGTCGCGCATCCCCTGAATTCCGAGACCCGCAAGTGGGTGGAGGAGAGGATCCTCGGTGTCTACCAGGCCAATCTGGACGGAACGGTCTGCGAGGGGGCGTCGATCTCGTCGCCGCTCTCGCCCGAGGCCGGCACTCGACCCGGGGAGGCGGCGGGACAGCCTCAACTGGGGAAGGGAATCGGCGAGAGGTCGCTCGAAGAGGTCGAGCGGCTGCAGTTCGGAGACTCTTTCTGGGAAGTGTCCTGAGCAGGGAGATAGAGTTGCCGGCAAGCGTGGCCGGCATGCAGATCGTGGGGCGTCGCCAAGCGGTAAGGCACGAGACTTTGGATCTCGCATTCGGAGGTTCGAATCCTCCCGCCCCAACCAGATATGGCCGTGCAGGACTCGCGGACGAGCGTGGCAGTCGGCAGTGCCAGAGATAGCGGCGACGATTCAGGACCTTGAGACATTGACTCCGAGACCCCATCCTCAATGAGAACACCGAAGAGAGACGGCGACCACTACGGCGGCCTCAAGATTTTCAGCGGACGCGCCCACCCTGCGCTGACGCAGGAGATCTGTGACTACCTCGGAGTCTCGCCGGGCAACTCGTCCGCCTACAACTTCTCGGACGGCGAGACCTTCTGCCAGATCGACGAGAACGTGCGCGGCTCGGACGTCTTCATCATCCAGCCCACCTGCTCGCCGGTGAACGAGAACCTGATGGAGCTGCTGATCCTGCTCGACGCCTTCAAGCGCTCATCGGCGTCGCGCGTCACCGCCGTGCTGCCGTACTACGGTTATGCCCGGCAGGACAAGAAGGACCAGCCGCGGGTGCCGATCACGGCCAAGCTCGTGGCCGATCTCATCTCCCGCGCGGGGGCCGACCGCGTACTCTGCATGGATCTCCACGCGCCGCAGATCCAGGGCTTCTTCGACGTCCCCGTGGACCATCTGTTCGCCGCGCCGGTGCTGCTCGAAGCGATTCGCGCGCTGGAGATTCCGGAGCTCGTCATCGTCTCGCCCGACGCCGGAGGCGTGGAACGCGCGCGCGCCATCGCCAAGCGGCTCTCGGCAGGCCTCGCGATCATCGACAAGCGGCGAACGGCGCCGAATGTCGCCGAAGTCATGCACATCATCGGTGACGTCGAGGGCCGCCATGTACTCATTCTCGACGACATCATCGATACGGCGGGGACGCTCTCCAAGACGGTCGAAGCGCTCGCCGCCCAGGGCGCGCAGCGCATCCTGGCCGCCGGTGTCCACGGCGTTCTCTCCGGGCCCGCCCTGCAGCGCATCGAACAGTCGCCTCTCGAGCAGGTGCTGATCACCAACACGACTCCGGTCGGGGAGAAGCTCCAGAAGAGCTCGAAGCTCCGTTCACTATCGGTCGCGCCGCTGCTGGGCGAAGCCATTCGCAGAATCCACGAGAACAGCTCGGTCAGCTCGCTGTTCGTCTAGACGAGAAGGGAACAAGACAATGACCCAGGACCTCACCATCGAAGTGCTCCGCCGGGAAGAGACCGGCAAGTCTGCCAACCGCCGCCTGCGTCGTGAGGCGATGATTCCGGCTGTCGTTTACGGCGGAGGCAAGGAACCGATCGCCATCCGGGTGCCGCGCAAGACCCTGATCGACCTGTTCAAGTCCGGCGGCAGCGAGAACCGGATCTTCCAGCTGAAGCTCGCCGATACCGGGCAGAGCCGGCACGCGATGATCAAGGACATGCAGGTGCATCCGATCACCCGCCAGGTCGAGCACGTCGATTTCATGCGCATCGACATGGCGAAGCGGATTCGTGTGCGCGTGCACGTCACGCTCGAGGGCATCGCCTACGGTGTTCGCACCGAGGGCGGCCTGCTCGACTTCGTGACCCGCGAAGTCGAAGTCGAATGCCTCCCGACAGCGATCCCGCAGGAGATCAAGGTCGACGTCTCCGAAGTGCGGGTCGGCCAGCATCTCGAAGTCAAGGACCTCGCCCTGCCGGAAGGGGTGAAGGTCATCGAGGATGCCGACCGCGTGATCCTCTCCGTCGCCCATGCCAAGGTGGAAGCCGCCGCCGTCGCCGGCGCCGAGGGCGCCGTCGAGCCCGAGGTCATCGCGAAGGGCAAGAAGGACGAAGAGAAGGAGAAGGAGAAGGAGAAGGGGTCGTAACTCCCGTCGAATCGCGCCGCCTCGTCGTCGGCCTCGGAAACCCGGGGGAATCCTATGTCCGGACCCGGCACAACGTCGGCTTCCAGGTCGTCGAGCGGCTGGCGTTTCTGCACGCGGTCGCCGGTTTCCGCGAAGAGTGCGGCTCCGTGGTCGGTTCGCTTGGGGATTGGCTGTTCTGCCAGCCGCGCACCTACATGAACCGCAGCGGCAGCGCCGTTCGCTGTCTCTGCGAGAGTCTCGATCTCGCGCCCGGCGCCGTTCTCGTGGTGTACGACGACGTGCATCTTCCGCTCGGCAAGCTTCGGTTGCGCGCCGGTGGCAGCGCCGCCGGCCACCGCGGTCTCGAATCGATCATCGAATCGCTGCAGACCGAGGCGGTGCCGCGGCTGCGGCTCGGCGTCGGCGCGCCGCCTCAAGGCCTGGGAGAAAGAGGTCTGGCGGATTTCGTCCTGGCCGAGTTTCTCGCCGACGAGGAGCCGGCGGTGACAGCGATGGTCGAGCGTGCTTCGCGAGCGGCGACAGCCTGGCTGGCGGAGGGCATCGAGGCCGCGATGAACCTGGCGAACGCGCCCGAGCCGCCGGCCCCCGACTTGCCGGAAGGCGCCCGAAGCGAATAGAATCTCAGATCCCCGCGGGTGGACACCAACCCGCCGGTGACGAGGGTGTACCGAGTCGCTGTTCCTTCCTGTTCCGCACATTGCGCGGGACCTCACGGCCATAGGGAGGGCTAGAGTGAGAACGTATGAACTGGCGCTGGTCGCCGATCCGAGACTCTCGGACGACGATGTGACGGCGCTCTCCACGGAGTTGAAGCAGCTCATCACCAGCCGAGGCGGAGAAGTTCTCCGCGAAGAGAGCTGGGGCCGGCGGAAGCTCGCCTATCCGATCCGCAAGCTCACCGAAGGTCGCTACCTCTTCCTTTTCGTCCAGATCGAGCCGGCGAAGGCCGGTCTCCTCAAGGAAGTGGAGATGCGACTCAACCAGAACGACAAGATCCTGCGCTACCTCACGGTGCGAACCGACGAGGATTTGAAGCGCGCAGCCGGACGGGCGAAGCCCGGCGAGGCTCCGCCGCGCACGGGTGGGTACTACGACGTCGATCCGGCAGTCGCTGCAGCGGCAGCAGCCGCCGCCGCGACCGCGGAGGCGGCTGCCGCTCCCGAGGTCCCCGAGGCCGCAGCGGCTGGTGTCGCTGAGGGAGCCGTTGTCGTCGCCCCCGAAGTGGTCGCAGCCGCTGAACCTGTTCCCGGCACCGAGGAGGCCTGAGCATGCAACCGTTCAAGTCAGGTCCGCGTGGTGGCAAGAAGGGCCCGGGCAAGGGCAAGCCGGCGGCGAAGAAGAAGACGTTCTTCCGCCGCAAGAAGGTCTGCCGCTTCACTGTCGAGCACATCGAGTACATCGACTACAAGGACGTGAAGCTCCTCCAGCAGTACATTCTCGAGCGCGCCAAGATCCTGCCGCGTCGGATCTCCGGCAACAGCGCCCGGCACCAGCGAATGGTGCAGGCGGCCATCAAGCGCGCACGCCATCTGGCGCTGATTCCCTACACGACCGACTAGGAGCCGGAGATGAAAGTCATCCTGATGAGCGATTTGCGTCACCGCGGCCGGCGCGGGCAGGTGGTCGAAGTCAAGCCCGGATTCGCACGCAACTTCCTGTTGCCGCAGGGGCTGGCCCTTCTGGCTTCGCCGGGCAACATCAAGCGCTTCGAGCACGAGAAGAAGAAGATCGACGCGCGCCACGATGCCGCCCTCGAGATCGCCAACGCAGCAGCCGCAGAGATCACGGCCGTCAAGCTCGAGCTGAAGAAGAGGGCCATGGAGACCGGCACGCTGTACGGCTCGGTCTCGGTCGCCGACATCGTCACGGCCCTGCACGAGAAGGGCATCGAGGTCGATCGCCGGCAGGTCGACCTGGTCGGTGGCATCAAGTCGGTCGGCGACCATGTCGTCCGCATCGAGTTGCATGCCGACGTCGTGGCGGAGCTGGCCGTAGCCGTCGCCGCCGCAGACTAGTTGCGTGAAGGGAAGCGAGCCGCATCGCGAGGCCCAACCTGGTGCGGGCGCTTCCCGGCCGTCGATCGAGAGATTTCTCGGCGACCCCACGAGAAGCATCGAAGACTGGCGATGGCTGTGGGCCGGAGACGAGTCGTTTCCGATTCGCAGCCATCGCGGTTTTCTGGGCCGGTTCGTCGTCTTCCTCAAGCGGGTGGCGCGCCCTCTGGTGCAGGCCCCGCAGCGCGACCTCTGGGACCGCCAGCGGGTCTTCAATCTCGTCCTGCTCGAGTACCTGCAACGCGGCGAAGACATCCGCAAGCAGGTCACCGAGGTCCACGAGCACCGTATCAACCACCTGGATGCGGTCTACCGTGAAGGCCTGAACGAGATCATGCAGCACAACGACGCGCTCTTCGCGCGCGTCGACCAGAAGCTCGATTTCCTCCGCAGCGAGACGCGCACGATCTGGGGCCGCCTGGGTGCAGCCCTGGCGATCGCCGAGAAGGGCGGCCTGCCGGCCGTCGTCAAGGCGCAGGAGGAGCACGTCTACGTCGAGCTGGAGCGGCGTTACCGCGGCACCGAGGAGGAGATCGGCGAGCGCATCTCGCGCTTCCTGCCGAACCTCGCGGGTCGCGACGAAGTGCTCGATCTCGGGTGCGGGCGGGGCGAGGCCCTCGCGGTGCTGCGCGGCAGCGGGATCGCCGCCCGCGGCGTCGATCTGTCGGCCTCGATGGTCGCCGAGTGCCGCCGCAAGGGTCTCGACGCCGAGGAGGGCGACCTGCTGGAGTATCTGGCCGGGGTCCCCGCGGGACGGTTCGGCGGCATCGTCTCGTTCCACGTCATCGAACACCTGCCACCCGAAGTGCTCGACCGCCTCGTGCGGCTCGCCTGGAGGGCGCTGCGGCCCGGGGGCGTGCTGATCCTCGAGACGCCCAATCCGCTCTCCCTGGTGGTGGCGGCGCGCAACTTCTGGCTCGATCCCACCCACAAGCGGCCGGTGCACCCGGAGAGTCTCAAGCTGAGTCTCGAGTTGGCCGGTTTCGATCCGGTCGAGCGCATCGACCTGCGTCCGTTCCCGGAGGTCGAGCGCCTGCCCGAGATCCGCGTCGACACCGTCGCCGCCGAGCAGCGTGCCCTCGCCTTCGAGATCAACCTGCTGCGCGACAAGGTCGACGATCTGCTCTTCGGCTGCCAGGACTACGCGATCATCGCCAGCAAGCCGGTCTGAACCTCGACTAGTTCTCCGCGGTGTCGTCCTCGGCGGTCTCGGTGGGGAAGTTCTCCGCCGTCAGCCCATCGGGCATGCGCTCGCGCTCCTTGGCGGAGTAGAACGGACGCTGCTGCGCCCAGGGCAGATCCAGAATCCGTCCCCAGCGCGCCTCGTAGAGTCGATCGGGGCCGGTGCCGGCGATGAAGGCTTCCTGGATCGTCCGCTCGGCGGCCGGCGTCGCGGCGAGCCCGGTGCGGTATTCGACGCTGCGGAACTCGACGCCGGGCGGCGCGACGAACTGCTCGCCCTCCATCAGCCAGCCGTCGCGCAGACCGCTTTCCGCGATCTCACGCCAGATCGGCAGCGCGGCTTCGGCGCCGGTCATCTTCTTGCCGAGGGAACGCTTCTGGTCGTACCCGACCCAGACCAGGATGGTGAAACGCGGCGTGTAGCCGACGAACCACGCGTCGGTGTAGTCGTTGGTGGTCCCCGTCTTGCCGGCGATGTCGAGCGGCAGGTCGGCGAGCCGGGCGCCGGTGCCGCGATCGATCACCCCCTGGAGCATCGAAGTCAGGACGAACGCCGTCGCCGGCTCGACCGCCTTGACCGCTTCGGCTTCGTGCCGTTCGAGGGTGCCGCCGCTGCCGGAGAGCACCCGCTCCACCAGATAGGGCTTCACCAGGACTCCCTGGTTGGCGAAGGTGGCGTAGGCGGCGGCGACCTCCATCGGCACCAGATCGGCCGAGCCGAGGGCGAGGCTGGGATAGGGGGGGAGTGGCGTCGTGATGCCGCAGCGGCGCGCGAAGTCGATGGCCCTCTGCGCGCCGACGAGGTCCATGAGCTTGACGGAAGTCACGTTGACGGAAAGCTCGAGTGCGCGGCGCAGGGTCAGCAGGCCGTAGTAACGGCGATAGTAGTTCCGCGGGCTGTAGGTCGGCAGGCCGTCGGCGCCGGGGAAGAGCGCGGGGGCGTCGAACAGGGTATCCGCGGCAGTGAATCCGTTTTCGAGCGCGGCGCCGAAGACGAACGGCTTGAACGACGAACCGACCTGGCGCAGGGCCTGGGTAGCGCGGTTGAAGCGGCTGCGGCGGAAGTCCCAGCCGCCGACCATGGCGCGCACGGCGCCCGTGGCCGACTCGAGGACCAGGACGGCGCCCTCCACCTCGGGCTCCTGTTCCAGCCGCCAGTAGGGTTCGCCGGGCTTCTTCGGCTCCTCGGCCTCCCGGAACCAGGCGAGATCGCCGACTTTCAGGATCTCGGACGGCGCCCGGCGCCCCGTCCAGGCGATCCCGGGTGTTCTCACCGCGATCGCTCCCTCCGGGGTCCGGACCCGGGCCTCGAGCGGGCCGGTCTCGAGGACCAGCCCCGGAACCCAGGAGTCGGGCATCGGGTTCCTCCCGGCGGCGCTCTCGATGGCGTCGCCCTCGAGGTCGAGCCGCTGGGCGCGCAGGATCGGACCGCGATAGCCGCGCCGGTGGTCCAGGCGCAGCAGACCCGTGCGGAGCGCCTGCTCGGCTGCCGCCTGGATGGCCAGGTCGAGCGTCGTCTGGACCTGCAGACCTTCGTGGTAGAGCCGGTCGACGCCGTAGGTCTTCTCGAGGTGCTTGCGGACCTCCTCGGCGAAGAACGGTCCGACGTCGGCCGGGCGGGGCGACCGCACGACGGCGAGCGGGCTCGCGACGGCCTGGCGATGGTCGGCCTCTGAGATGAACCTCTCGGCGAGCATCCGGTTGAGCACGTAGTTGCGGCGCGCCACCACTCGGTCCGGGTGCCGGAACGGGCTGAACTGGCTCGGCCGCTGCACGATGCCGGCGAGCGTGGCGGCCTGCGGCAAGGTCAGCTCTCCGACACCGTGGCCGAAATAGGCGCGGGCGGCGCTCTCCATGCCGTAGTTGGCGTGGCCCAGGAAGACCACGTTGCAGTACATCGTGAGGATCTGTTGTTTGGAGAGCTGCTTCTCGAGCTCGACAGCGAGAAAGGCCTCGGAGACCTTGCGCCGCCAGCTCTTCTCGTCGGTGAGGAAGAGCTTCCGGGCGAGCTGCATGGTGATCGTGGAGGCCCCCTGGGCGTGGCGGCCACGGCGCAGGTTCACCGCGATCGAGCGCAGGATGCCGAGCGCGTCGATGCCGCCGTGGCGGAAGAAGTTGCCGTCCTCGGCCGCGAGAATGGCGTCGCGCAGCAGGGGTGGGATCTCCCCCTGGTCGAGCATCAGTCGCCGTTCGCGGGCGTAGGAGGCGAAGGCGACGGTGCCGGCGCGGTCGTGGATCTGGGTGACCAGCTTCGGACTGAAGCTGGCGATCGAGTCCACCTGGGGAACATGGATCGCCGCGGCGAAGCCCACGCCGGCGGCGACGCCGCAGGCAGCGGTGGCGAGGAACTGCAGGAGATAGCGGCGCTTGCGGCGGGGCTTGCGGGTCGCAACAGGCGACGGGGCCACCGCCCGCACGAGGGACGGCTCGTCAGGCGGTACCGACGAAGAACTCACGTCGGTCATTATAGTCTTCGCTGCGATGGAGGACCGAGCGATGAACGATTCCCTGCCACCCCTGCCGGAGCCTCACGCGAAACCGTTCGCCCCCGAGAAGATCGCCGGCGGCGGCGGTTGCCAGAGGCCCCTGCTGGTCGGATGCGGTGTCCTGGCGCTGCTCCTCGGGATCGCCGCGGTGGTCTTCGTCGTCAAGGCCAAGGACGTCCTCGCCTACGCCATCAACCAGCTGCGGACGGAAGTGATGACGCATCTTCCCGAGGACGCTCCGGAGACCGAGCGCCAGCGCCTCGAGACCGCCTTCGACGCCGCCCTCACCCGCATGCGCAGCGGTGAGCTCGAGCCGGCGTCGCTGCAGGAGCTGCAGAAGAAGCTCACCGCTGCGGCCTCGGCCGCTTCGACCCGAAACCTGACTCGCGAGGAGCTCGCCGGTCTGATCGGGGCGCTGGACAAGTTCAATCGGGTGGGCACCCCCGCCCCGGCAGGCGTTCCCGCAGGGGAGCCGGTGGCCCCGGCGGCCGCGCCTTCCGACCCGCCGGGCGGCGCGACGGCGCCCGGCGAGGCGACGAAGCCTCCGGCTCCTTGAATCGCTTCGAGCTCGTCTCCCCGTTCTCTCCCCAGGGCGATCAGCCGGCGGCGATCGAACAGCTCGCCCTCGGCCTCGAGCGCGGCGAGAAGGAGCAGGTCCTGCTCGGGGTCACCGGCTCCGGCAAGACGTTCTCGATCGCCAAGGTCGTCGAGCGCGTGAACCGGCCGACGCTCGTGCTGTCGCACAACAAGACCCTCGCCGCCCAGCTCTTCCAGGAGTTCCGGAGTTTCTTCCCGCACAACGCCGTCGAGTACTTCGTCTCCTACTACGACTACTACCAGCCAGAGGCCTACGTTCCGCAGTCGGACACCTATATCGAGAAGGAAACCAACATCAACGAGGAGATCGACCGCCTGCGTCTGCGCGCCACCAAGGCGCTGTTCGAGCGCCGGGACGTGCTGCTCGTCGCGTCGGTGTCCTGCATCTACGGCCTGGGCTCGCCGGAGTCGTTCTTCGGGATGCTGGAGTTCTTCGAAAAGGGGAGCGCGACCGGCATGGACCGGGCGCTCGCCCGCCTGGTCGCCATGCAGTACCAGCGCACCTCGCTCGACCTCTTTCACGGCAGTTTCCGGGTCCGCGGCGACATTCTCGAAGTGCTGCCGGCGTACGAGGACAACGCCCTGCGCATCGAGTACTTCGGCGACGAGATCGAGCGCATCACGCGCTTCGACCCGCTGCGCGGCGAGGCGATCGAGCTGCTCGACCGGGTCGCCGTCTTCCCGCGCACCCACTACGTGACGCCGAAGGAGAACCTCGAGCGCGCCATCGGCTCGATCCAGCGCGAGCTCCGGGCGCGCCTCGACGAGCTCGAAGCGGAAGGCAAGCTCCTCGAGCGCCAGCGTCTCGAGCAGCGCACGCGGTTCGATCTCGAGATGCTCAAGGAGACGGGCTACTGCCACGGCATCGAGAACTACTCCCGGCATCTCTCGGGGCGCCAGGCCGGAGAGGCGCCACCGACGCTCCTCGACTACTTCCCGCAGGATTTCCTGCTGATCGCCGACGAGAGCCACCAGACCCTGCCGCAGGTGCGCGGCATGTTCCACGGCGACCGCTCGCGCAAGCAAACGCTGGTGGATTTCGGTTTCCGTCTGCCCTCGGCGCTCGACAACCGGCCGTTGACCTTCGAGGAGTTCGACGCCCGGATCGGGCAGCGGATCTACGTTTCGGCCACGCCAGCGCCGTGGGAGCTGGCGCGGGTCGGCGGCGTGGTGGCGGAACAGCTCATCCGGCCGACCGGCCTCCTCGACCCCGAGATCGAGATCCGGCCGGCGAAGGGGCAGGTGGACGACCTGCTCGAGCGCATCCGCGAGGTCAGCGCGCGCGGCGAGCGGACTCTGGTGACGACCCTCACCAAGAAGATGGCGGAGGAGCTCACGCAGTACCTCATGGAGTGCGGCGTCCGGGTGCGTTACCTGCACAGCGACGTCGAGACGCTCGAACGCTCGGCCATCATCACCTCGCTGCGCCGCGGCGAGTTCGACGTTCTGATCGGGATCAACCTGCTGCGTGAGGGGCTCGACCTGCCGGAGGTGTCGCTGGTCGCGATCCTCGACGCCGACAAGGAGGGGTTCCTGCGCAGCGAGACGGCGCTCATTCAGACCTCCGGGCGCGCGGCGCGCAACCTCAACGGCAAGGTCGTTCTCTACGCGGACGTCGAAACGAACTCCATCCGCCGCACGGTCGCGGAGACCGGCCGCCGCCGGGTTCGACAGGAGACCTACAACCGCGAGCACGGCATCGAGCCGCGGACGATCCTCAAGGACATCCACAGCCCGCTGGTGGCGATGAGCAACCTCGACTACTCGGCCGGCCTGAGCTCCCGGCTGCTCGAGGTGGCCGACGGTCCCGAAGTGCCGCTCGCGCAGCGCATCGCCAGAGTGGAGAAGGAGATGAAGGCGGCGGCCAAGCGCCTCGAGTTCGAGGAAGCGGCGCAGTTGCGCGACCGCCTGAAGGAGCTTCGCGAGCAGCAGATCTATGTCGGATGAGACGCTGACGAGGCCGCTCCCGGTGCCGACGGTCTGATGCACGACGATCTTCGCCGGCAGATCGAGGCGCTTCCGGACACCCCCGGTATCTACGTCTTCCGCAACCTCGCCGGCGAGGCGCTCTACGTCGGCAAGGCGAAGTCTCTGCGCAAGCGGGTGCCCGCCTACCTCGGGCGGGATCTCGAGCCCCGGCTGGCGGCGATGATCGAGCTCGCGGTTTCGGTCGAGTGCGTGGCAACGGCGACCGAGGCCGCCGCGCTGATGCTCGAGAACAACTGGATCAAGCGCCACCGGCCGCGCTACAACGTCCTCCTCCGGGACGACAAGACCTACCCCTACCTCAAGCTGACCCGGGAACCCTGGCCCCGGCTGGTCTTCACCCGCCGGATCCGCCAGGACGGCGCCGAGTACTTCGGTCCCTACCTGCCCGGCGGCCTGGCCCGACGGGCCCTGAAGCTGGTTCAGAAACTCTTCGGCGTGCGCGTCTGCTCGATCGAGATCGACGGCGGCCTGCCGCGCCCGTGTCTCTATCACGACATGAAGCGCTGCCTGGGCCCCTGTGTCGCCGGCCTGACCTCGAGCGCCGAGTACGCCGAGGCCGTCGAGGGCGCGCGGCTCTTTCTCGGCGGCAAGACGGCGCCGCTCTGCAAGAGCCTGCGGACGCAGATGGAAGCCGCCGCCGAGAACCTCGAGTTCGAGCGTGCCGCGCGGCTGCGCGACCTCCTGGCGGAGATCGAGCGCCAGTCGAGCCGTTCGCCGCTCTCGTCGGTGCACGAGGAGGACATCGACCTGTTCGGCGTCGCGGTACACGGCAACCAGGCGGCGGTTTCGATCCTCGTCATGCGCTCCGGACAGGTGCTCGACCGGCGGGAGGTCTTCTGGGAGGGCGAGAGCGCCGCCAGCCCGCCGCAGTTGCTGTCGGAGCTCCTGCCCCAGATCTACGACCTCACGACCTTTCTGCCCAAGGAGCTCCATCTGCCTTTCGAAGTGGACGGCGAAGAGGCGCTCGCCGACTGGATGTCGGAGCGCAAGGGCGAGCGCGTCTACCTGCGCCATCCCGAGCGCGGCCCGAAGGCGGAACGGCTGCGGATCGCGGCCAAGGACGCCGAGTTCGCCTTCCGCCGGCGCTATCGCCTCGATCCGTCGCGCGACGCCGCGCCGCGCGCTCTGGCCCGGCACCTCGGCCTCGCCAAGCCGCCTCGGTGGATCGAAGGCTTCGACATCTCGAACCTCCAGGGCACGGCCGTGATCGCCTCGATGGTGGTCTGGCGGGACGGCCGCATCCGCAAGGGGGAGTACCGCAGCTTCAACATCCGCAGCTTCGTCGGCCAGGACGACTTCCGCTCGATCGGCGAGGCGGTCGAGCGCCGCTACCGCCGGCTGCGCGAGGAGTCCGGCGTCTTTCCCGACCTGGTGCTGATCGACGGCGGCCGCGGACAGCTCGGGGCCGCCGCCGCCGCGCTCGCCGGCCTCCAGCTCGAGGACCTGCCGCTGGTCTCGATCGCCAAACGCGAGGAGGAGCTCTACCTGCCCGGGGCGCCGGAACCGCTCCGGTTGCCTCGCCGCGACGAAGGCCTGCGTCTGCTGCAGATGCTGCGCGACGAGGCTCACCGTTTCGCCATCTCGAAGCACCGGCGCCAACGCACGACCGGCTCCCTGCGCAGCCGCCTGGAGGAGATTCCTGGCGTCGGTCCGGTGCGACGAAGGCTCCTCGCGCATCGCTATGGCACCTGGGAGAGACTGAGCGCGGCGCCTCTCCCGGAGCTCGAGGCGGTGCTCGGCCGCGCTCTCGGCGGTGCCGTCCACCGGCACCTGACCGAGGTCGCCGCGCTCGCAGCCGGCGCCCCCGCCGCAGCTCCGGCGCTGCCAGCCGCCGACGCGGCCGATGCCGATGCCGACTCGCGCAGGATCGACTAGACTCTCCAGCCATGCAAGGGCCGACGGGCGGAAGGATGGGGGATCTGAAGGACAAGCCGATCCTCGATGTGCTCCGGGAGTTCCACTTCCGCCACGCCACCGGCATTCTCGAGGTCGACGGCGGCGAGCACAAGCGCCGGCTCTTCCTGCGTGACGGCAGCCTCTATCTCGCCGGCACGCATCCTCTCGCACGGCGGTTGGGCGAGCTGGTGAGCGCGCTCTCCGACCCGACCCAGGCCGCCGCAGCCGCCGAGTCCAGGCGGCGATTCCTGGAGTTGGTCGAGCGCATGGCGCGGGTGATAGGCGAATGGCGCACCGGCCACTATCGCTTCGTCGACGACCCTGGACTGCTCACGGTGGAGCTGGTCGGGCCGCTGCCGACCCGCCGGCTGCTGATGGTCGGCTCGACGATCGGGGCGACGCCGGCGCAGCTGCTTTCGATGCTGGGTGGAGATCGCGCGGCGTTGGCCGCCGTTTCCGAGCGCGATCTGCCTCCCGAGCCGAAGGATCAGCTCGGTCTCGGCCCCGAAGAGCAGTTCCTGCTCGAGCGCCTGCGTCAGCCGATGACCCTGGGCGAGATCGTCGGGGAGAGTCCCCTCGACCGCGAGGGCACGCATCGCCTCCTGGCCCAGCTGCTCGCGGTCCGCAAGATCCGTGTCCTCGGGCGAGCCGATCCCGCCAGCGCGGCTCCGGTGCAGGACGCGGCGCTGCTGCAGAGCTTCTCGACCCGGTTCGAGCGCAACCTCAGGGAGGAGCCGCTCCAGCTCACCCAGGTGGAGTTCCGGACGCGCGTGGCGGAGCTCTTCGCGCGCATCGGCGCGATGAACTTCTACGAGCTGCTGGAAGTCGATCCGGCAGCCTCGGCCGATCAGGTACAGACGCGCTACGAAGCGCTGGCTCGTCTGGTTCACCCGTCCAACGAGGCGGCGTTCGGCCTGACCGGCTTGAAGCCGATGCTCGCGATGCTCTTCGACCGCGCCACGCAGGCCTACCTCGCGCTCTCCGATCCCGAGCGCCGCCGGCTCTACAACCAGAGTCAGGCGATCGATCTGTCGACGGCGCGGGTCACCGGCGCCGAGCGCGAGGTCGAGTCGAAGGATCTGGCCCGCAACTACTTCGAGCAGGCGCAGGCCCAGGTGGCGCGCGGCGATTTCCACTACGCCGTCGAGCTCCTGCAGCTCGCGGTCTCGCTCGACCGGCGGCCCGACTACCTTCTCGCGCTGGCGCGGGTGGAGCTGCGGAACCCGAAGTGGCTGCAGCGCGCCGCCGACTCCTGCCGGGCGGCGCTGGAGATCGAGCCGCAGAACGCCGAGGTGCGCTTCGTGTTGGGCGAGGTCTACGAGCTGCTGGGCGACACGGAGCGGGCGCGCGGGCAGTTCACGGCCGCGACGCGATCGAACCCGGGGCACGTCATGGCGCAGGCCAAGCTCAGGAACCTGAGCCAACCCAAACCCGCGCCGTCGGACGCGGAAGGCGGCCTCTTCAGCCGCATCTTCCGTCGTCGCGACGAGTAGCGCCGTCGCTGGCAGAGGAGCGAGTCCGGGTGGTATCTTGAATCCGGTCGAAGAGCCCGGCGCGGTCGCTCCACGTTCGCGTGGAGAGGAAAGTCCGGACTCCAACGGGTGGCATGCTCGCCAACGGCGAGGCGCAGTGATGCGACGGAAAGTGCAACAGAAAACAGACCGCCCCGCCTTCGGGCGAGGTAAGGGTGAAACGGCGCGGTAAGAGCGCACCGCCCGGCCGGCGACGGTCCGGGGCAAGGCAAACCCCATGCGGAGCAAGACCAAATAGGGGGATGGCAGTGCGGGCCGCCCGTCCCGCCCGTTCCGGTTCGCCGGGACGACTTCCCCGGGTAGGTTGCTCGAGGCCGGCGGCAACGCCGGTCCCAGAGGAATGACCGTGACCGGCATCGCGAGATGACGGCACAGAACTCGGCTTATCGGGCTCTTCGACCCCTTTTCCGCCCACTCCCGCCCATCTCCGCCATGGCCCCGGTTCTCCCCCCAGCCGTCCGTCCCGGCGATCGCGTCGGCATCGCGGCGCTCTCCGGTCCGGTCGACCCCGTCCGGCTGACGAACGGCATCGCCGAGCTCGCGCGGCTCGGTTTCGAGCCGGTGCCGGCGCGCAACCTCGACCGCCGTGCGGGACTCTTCGCCGGCGACGACGCCCTGCGCGCTGCGGCGTTCCACGAGCTCGCCGACGATCCCTCGCTCTCCGCGATTTTCTTCGCCCGCGGCGGCCACGGCCTGATGCGCGTCCTGCCGCTCCTCGACTGGGATCGGCTCGCGGCGACGCCGCGCGCCTACGTCGGCTACTCGGATCTGACGCCCTTCCTGCTGAACGTCGTCGAGCGTCTCGGCTGGGTCGCCTTCCACGGCCCGATGGTTGCGGCGGAGATGGCCCGCGGCCTCGCCGACGAAGAGAGCGCCAGCCTGCTGACGGCGCTCGCCGGCGATCCCCGGCAGGAGCTCGCGCTCGGACGGGTGATCGCCGGGTCGGATCCGGCCGAGGGTCCTCTCCTCGGCGGTTGCCTCAGCCTTCTCGCCGGTGTCGCCGGCACCCCGTTCGCCACGCCCTTTGGCGACGCCGTGCTGTTCGTCGAGGACGTCGGCGAACCGCTCTACCGGGTCGATCGGATGTTGACCCAGTTGGACCTGTCCGGTAGTCTGGCCGCGGTTCGCGCCATGGTTTTCGGAACCTCCACTTTTTCCCCTCTCGACGAGGCCACGGCCGACCTGATCCGCGATCGCGCGGGCGATCGGACGGTCGCTTTCGGCCTGTCCGCCGGGCATACCGCACCAAACTTCACGCTGCCGCTCGGGTGCTCCGCCCGGATCGACGCGGACAGCTCGCTGCTCGTCATCGACCACCCTCAGGGCTAGAGAGCGAGATCCGCCATGGCGACCAGCAAGCCGGTCTTCAAGACCACGAGCAAGAAGCCGAACCTGCCGAACTACACCGTGGAGTTCGAGGCCGCCGAGTTCATCTTCAGCGAAGGCGATCTCGGGATGGAGATGTACATCATTCACGAGGGCAAGATCGAGATCCTGAAGAGCATCCAGGGCGAGCAGCGCCAGCTCGCGGTGCTCGAGAAGGGCGACTTCTTCGGCGAGATGGCGATTCTCGAAGATCTCCCGCGGACCGCTGCGGCGCGGGCCCTCACCGCCGTGAAGCTGCTGCTCATCAACGGCGCCACGTTCGACCAGATGCTGCGCACGAATCCGGAGATCGCGGTGCGGATGATGCGCAAGCTGTCGCGCCGCCTGCGCGACACCGACCATCTGCTGCGCGACTCGCCGGCGGCCGTCGCCGCGCTGGAACAGCCGACGCCGACCGTGGGCTCGGGCGCATTGCGCCTTCCGGGCAGCACCGAAACCGCGCCCGGCGTCGGTCCGCAGCGCCTCGTGCACGACAAGTCGGGGATGGAGTTCGCGCTCGCCAAGGGGGCCGAGACGATGATCGGCCGCCGCGACCCGGTGACCGGCATCGACCCCGACATCGACCTCACCCCCGCCGACACCCAGCGCTCGATCAGCCGCCGCCACGCCAAGATCTACCGCCGCGAAGGCAAGTTCTTCATCGCCGAAGAGATCGGCACCATGAACGGCACCTTCGTCAACGGCACCCGCCTCGAAACCGGCGTCCCCACCGAAATCAAATTCGACGACGAAGTCCGCTGCGGCCTCGTCAACCTCAAGTTCAAAGCCGAGTAGCACAGCACCCCGCAGCTGGGGACATGTAGCTGCCTCAAGCGAAGGCTGCCCCGACCTGCGATCGCTACAGGGCGGATGCGTGTCCCCGGCGTACCTCTTCCGCCAGCTGGGGACATGTAGCTGCTCCAGCGAAGGTGCTCCCCGCAGCTGGGGACATGTAGCTGCCCCAAGCGAAGGCTGTCCCGACCTGCGATCGCCGCAGGGCGGATACGTGTCCCCGGCGTACCTCTTCCGCCTCGCCCGTGGTCGCGCTGCTCCGGCACTCGGGATCCAAGGCGGGCTCCTATTTGAAGCGTGGTCGCCCACCTTGGATCCCGAGCGCCCTCGCGTCGCGGTGAGACGGGGTAGATGGGGACAATCCTCTTTTGTCCTTGCTGCTGTTCCGCCTGGGGCGCTCTGGCGCTCGGGATCTAGAGTGGGCGACCACGCCTCAAATAGGAGCCCGCTCTAGATCCCGAGTGCCGGAGTGCCCTACCACCGAAGCAAAACTTGAGTCGCAGTGAGACGGACCGGACAGGACCCCGAGCGCACCGGAAGAAGAGAGCACGCAGAGGAATGAAGCGCGATCGCGTTAAGCTCGCGTGCAGCGTGACGGCCGAAAACTCAACCCCGCGAGCCTCCGCTTCCGCTGTACCCATCCGCCTGGACACGCCGCTGCGGTTTCTCAAGGGGGTGGGGCCGGGGCGGGCGGAGAAGCTGGCGGGGGCGGGGCTCTCGACGGTGGAGGATCTGCTGCTGACGGTGCCGTTGCGGTATGAGGACCGGCGGCGGGTGGCGCGGGTGAAGGAGATCCAGGGGCCGGGGGCTTGGACGGTGGCGGGTCGGCTCGAGGATCTGCGGGCGATCCGGACGCGGCGGCGGGGGATGGTCATCGTGCGCGGGCGGCTGGTGGACGACTCGGGGGCGATTCCGGTCTCGTGGTTCAACCAGCCGTACCTTCTCACGCGCCTCCAGCAAGTTCCCGGCGCCACGTGGCTCCTCCACGGGGCGGTGAAGGGGGCCGACTGGGGGCTCTGGGAGATGACCAACCCGACCTGCGAGGCGGTCGATCCGGAGCAGACCGATCGTGCCGGGCGGATCGTCCCGATCTACTCGAAGGTCGCGGGTCTCCCTTCCGGGCTCTTCGCGCGTCTTCTCGCGCAGGCGCTGCCGGCGCTCGACGCCGTCGTGGTCGCTTCCAAGCCCGACGCCGCCCACGCTTCAAACAATGCCGGCGCCGCGGCCGGCGCTTCCCATGTCGCCGCCGCCCACCCTGCCAGCGCCGCGCTCGATCTGCTGCCGCCGGAACTGCTGAAGCGCTACGCGCTGCCTTCGCTGCCGGTGGCGCTGCGGCAGTTGCATCGGCCGCCGGCGAACACCGATGTCGAGGCGCTGAACCGCGGAGAGAGTGGGGCGCACTCGCGGCTCGCTTATGGCGAGCTGCTCGAGTTTCAGCTCCAGCTGGCGCGGCGGCGGGCGGGCGAGGCCGCGATCGAGAAGCGGCATCGCTACCGCGTCGACGACGCGGTACGCGGCGCGGCGCGGGCCATGCTGCCGTTCGCGCTCACCGGGGCGCAGAAGCGGGTGGTGAAGGAGATCGTCGACGATCTCAAGCGTCCGCAGGCGATGCTGCGGCTGTTGCAGGGCGACGTCGGCAGCGGGAAGACCATCGTCGCGGCGATCTGCCTGCTGCTCGCCTCCGAGAGCGGTCTGCAGGCGGCCTTCATGGCGCCGACCGAGCTCCTCGCCGAGCAGCATTTCGGCAACCTGCGGCGTTTGCTGGGCGGGCGCTGCCGAATCGAGCTGGTGAGCGCCTCCGGTTCGACGGCGGCGGTGAAGCGCGCCCTCGCCGATGGCTCGGTCCAGATCGCCGTCGGCACCCACGCGCTCATCCAGCGCGGTATCTCTTTTCACCGTCTCGGCCTCGCGATCATCGACGAGCAGCATCGCTTCGGCGTCGAGCAGCGGAAGGTCCTGCAGTCGAAGGGCGACCAGCCCGACATTCTCGTGATGACGGCGACGCCCATTCCGCGCACCCTCACGCTGACCCTGTACGGCGACCTCGACGTCTCGCAGATCGACGAGATGCCGCCCGGCCGCGGAACGCTCCTCACCGAGGTCCTTCCCGGTGGCGAGCGCAAGGAGGTCTACCGCCGCCTGCGCGCCGAGCTCGCCGCGGGGGCTCAAGGGTACGTCGTCTTCCCGCTGATCGAAGAGAGTGAGGAGATCCCTGCGGCCTCTCTCGCGGCGCTCGGCGCGAAGGTGAGGGAGTACCTGGCCGACTTTCCGAGCGCCGTCCTGCATGGAAAGATCCCGGCGGTGGAGCGCGAGAGGATCATGCAGGAGTTCGCCGCCGGGAAGATCAAGGTGCTGGTCGCGACGACCGTCATCGAGGTCGGCGTCGACGTGCCCAACGCCACCTGGATGATCGTCGAGAGCGCCGAGCGCTTCGGCCTCGCCCAGCTCCACCAGCTGCGCGGCCGGGTCGGGCGGGGGAGCGGGGCGTCGCATTGCCTGGCGCTCCACGGCCGGCTCTCCGAAGAGGGGACGAAGCGGCTCGACGTCTTCGCCTCGACCCGTGACGGCTTCGCCATCGCCGAGGCCGACCTCCAGATCCGCGGCCCCGGCGACCTCCTCGGGACGCGCCAGGCCGGGCTGCCGCGCTTCCGCGTCGCCGACCTCGCGACCCACCTCGCCTGGATCGAGCGCGCCCGCCAGGACGCCCGCGAAATCGTGGCGCGCTTCGATGCCCCCGAGTATGGGCGACTGCGCGCCCGGGTGGAGGCGCGCGCGGCCCGGCTGGGCGACCAGCTGGCGGGAGGCTGAATGGCACCCTCACCCGGGTCACCGCGACCCCTGCGCGTCCTGCTGGTCGCCAACACGCTGCCGCCACACGACCTCTCCGGTGTGGGCGAGCAGGTGCTGCAGCTCGCTGCAGGCCTCCGGGCGCGCGGCCACGAGGTCGAGGTGCTGGGGCGCGGCGGCGACGGCGCCCGCGGACCGAAGGTCCTCTTCCCGTTGACGATCGTCCTCCCGGCCCTGCGCCGGATCCGCGACTTCCGGCCCGATGTCGTGCAGCTTCACGAGTCCGACGGCGGCCTGCTCGGTTTCTGGCTCGGTCTGCGGAAGGTCCGCCCCCTGCTCGTCGCCCTGCTGCAGGTGAGTTACGTCGAGGAACGGCGCGCCGTGCGTCCGTTGCGCGACGGCGCCGAAGTCCTCGGCGTGCCGGAGGCGACGGAGCTGCGCTTCCGGCGTTTCAAGGCGCCGCTCCACATTTTTTTCGGGCGCCGCACGGCGCGCGCCGCGGACCTCATCCTCGCGCCGAGCGCGACCACCGCCGCGGAGCTCGCGCGCGACTACGGCGCCCACGACACGGCGGTTCTCCCCAACGCCTCGGGCGGCATTCCGGCCGCGCCGCAGGCGATTCCGGAGATCGCCCAGGACCGCGAGCCCGGCCTGCTCTTCGTGGGGCGCCTGCGCATCCGCAAAGGGGTCGAGGTGCTGTTGCGCGCCCTCGCGCTCCTCAAGGGCGACGGGCGGATGCCGCGTCTCCGCATCGTCGGCGAGGGGGAGCACCGGCAGGCGATCGAGCGCGCCGCGGTGCGTTTCGCGGTCCGCGACCAGGTCGACTTTCTCGGCCGCCGGGGCCCGGGCGAGATCCGCTGGCTGCTCGAGCGCTCCGCGGCGCTGGTCGTGCCCTCGATCTACGAGGGGATGCCCCTGGTCGTCCTCGAGTCGATGGTCGCCGGGGTGCCGGTCGTCGCGAGCCGCGTGAGCGGCATCCCGGAGGTCGTCCTCGACCCGGAGACCGGCTGGCTGGTGCCGCCCGAGGACCCGGCGGCGCTCGCCCGGGCGCTCGGCGAGCTGCTCGCCGACCCGGAGGGGGCCCGTCGTCGCGGCGCGAGTGGACGCCGCAGACTCGAGGAGCGGTATCGTCCAGAGGTGATCGCCGAAAGCTGGGAGTCGATCGTCGGTGCCGCCGTCGCGGAACGGAGAGGGCAATGAACCGCTTCGCGAGAATCATGCAGGGGCTCGGATGGGTGGGCGTCGCGCTCCTGACGGTCGTCTGGGCGCAGGGCTTCGTCGTCCGCGACGAAGCCCCGGCGCTGGCGCAGCACAGCACGCTCGCCCTGGCGGCCGCCTGCTTCTGCATCCTGCCGCGCTTCTGGACGGTCGCCTACCTGACCCTCGCCGCTCGCGCGAGGCGCACCCGTGGTTGCGTACCGGGGGAGCGTGCCGCCCGCCTGCGTCGCCTCGCAGTGGTGACGGCGGTCGTCGCGGTCGCCGGGCTGGCCGGGTCGTTCGCTCTCGCCGGGGCGATCCTGGCGCGCCGCGCCAGCCCGCTGCCGCACGCCCTCGCCGGCTGCCTGGGGATCGCGCTCCAGATCGCCGCCCTCGTGCTCGAGCGCCGCGCCCTGCTCGCCGACGCCGAAGAGATGGCGGCGATGACGGCGGTGCCGGTACCCGACACCTCCGCCAGGAGCGGCGGCAGGGGCGGGAGTGCCGTCGGCGAAGCCTCCTGAGCGCCTCGGCGTCTGGACCAGCTGCTATACTGCCGGCCGTTCGTCCTGATCCGTGTCCCCCGGTGGTACAGCTTGAGGAAGCGGCGCCGGCGAAGTGACGCCGGAACCTGAAGGAGCCTCTGTGTCGGACTCTCAAATCGTACTTTCAGGAATGCGCTCCACCGGGAAGCTCCATCTCGGCCATCTCTTCGGCACCCTGCACAACTGGGTCGAGCTGCAGGAGAAGCATCGCTGCTACTTCTTCGCCGCCGACTGGCACGCCCTGACCAGCGACTACGCCGACCCGTCGAAGGTCACCGAGAACACCGTCGAGGCGTTCGCCGACTGGATCGCCGCGGGTGTGGATCCCGAGCGGTCCGTCGTCTTCGTCCAGTCGATGGTGCCGGAGCACGCCGAGCTGCATCTCATCCTGTCGATGATCACGCCGCTCGGCTGGCTGGAGCGCGTCCCGACCTACAAGGACCAGATCCGCGAGATCGAGAATCGGGACCTGAACACCTACGGCTTCCTCGGCTACCCGGTCCTCCAGACCTCGGACATCATCCTCTACCGCGCCCACTTCGTTCCCGTCGGCGAGGACCAGGCGAGCCATCTCGAGCTGTCGCGCGAGATCACGCGCCGCTTCAACAGCCTCTACGGCAACGTCTTTCCGGAGCCGAAGGCGCTGTTCACGAAGACCCCGAAGGTGCCCGGCCTCGACGGCCGCAAGATGTCGAAGTCGTACGACAACGCCATCAACCTCTCGGATCCGCCGGCGGTCGTGCGGCAGAAGTGCATGACCATGTTCACCGACCCGACGCGGGTGAGGAAGAGCGATCCCGGGCATCCCGAGAGCTGCAACCTGTTCGAGTTCCACAAGCTGCTTTCGCCCTTGGATCTCCAGGAGCGCGTGGCGCGCGACTGCCGCGCGGCGGTGATCGGGTGCGTCGAGGACAAGAAGCTCCTGGCGGAGCAGATCATCGCCCTCCTCGAGCCGATCCAGCAGCGGCGCCACGAGCTGCTGCGCGAGCGCGGTGCGCTGCTCTCGCTGCTGCGCGATGGTTCGGTGCGCGCCCGCGAGCGCGCCCAGGAGACCATGGCGCAGGTGCGCGGCGCCCTCGGTCTCGACTACGACCGCCTCTTGCAGCGGGAACTCCAGTGAGCGCGGCACCGGCCGTCACCCGCCTGCTGCCGGAGGCGTGGCGGGTCCACCTGCCGGTGTTCGACGGGCCGCTCGACCTCCTGCTGCACCTCATCAAGCTCAACGAGGTCGAGATCACCGACATCCCGGTGGCGACGATCTGCGATCAGTTCCACGAGTACCTGCGGCTGATGGAAGAGATGGACCTGGACATCGCCGGCGAGTACATCTACGAAGCGGCGCTGCTGATCCAGCTGAAGTCGCGGCTCCTCCTGCCGCGCCCGAAAAAGACCGACGGCGAACCCTCCGACGAGGATCCGCGCGGCGAGCTCGTGCAGCGGCTGCTGGAGTACCGCCGGATCAAGGAGGCGGCGCAGGCCCTGGCCGAGGTGGACCGCATGCGGCTCGGTCTCTGGGCCCGCCGCAAGCCCGCCTGGGAGGAGGAGCAGGGCGAAGAGGTCGACATGGACGAGGTCTCGCTCTTCGACCTCCTCTCCGCCTTTCGCGGCGTGCTCGACCGCTACGACCGGGAGAATCCCGATCCGATCCTGTTGCCGGCGGAGAGTTACCCGGTGCGCGGCCAGTTCGAGCGCCTGCTCGACATCCTGAACGCCGGCGCGCCCTTCGACTTCATTCACGACCTGCGGACCCGGAGCTGCCGCGCCGAGGCGATCGCCGCGTTCCTCGCGGTCCTCGAGCTCGCGCGCTTGCGGCTGGTGCGGATTCACCAGACGGAGTCCGGCGAGATCGTCCTCTACCGGACGACCCTCGATCCGACCGCGGAAGACCTGGAGAGTGTGGACGCATGATCAGTCGAGCCGATCTCGAGGCCGCCCTGGAGGCGGTGCTGTTCGCAGCCGCCCAGCCGGTGCCCGTCGACCGCCTGGCCGGCCTCTTCGAAGGTGTCTCGGCGGAGGATCTCGACGCCGCTCTGACCGCGCTGCGGGCGCGCTATCAACCGGAGCCGGGACGGGGCCTGTTCATCGAAGAGGTCGCCGGCGGACTTCGCATCGTGACGGCGGCGGAGTACCATCCCTATCTCAAGAAGTTCTTCGACGCCGCCGGCGGCAACAAGCTCTCGATGGCGGCGATCGAGACCCTGGCGATCGTCGCCTACCGCCAGCCGGTGACGGCGCCGGAGGTGCAGGAGATGCGCGGCAAGCAGTCCCAGGCCGTGATCCGCAACCTGCTGGAGAAGCGCCTGCTCCGGATCTCGGGGAGGAAGGAAGTGGTCGGCCGGCCCTTCCTGTATTCGACCACGCGGGAATTCCTCATGCATTTCGGCCTGAAGGGCCTGGGTGAGCTGCCGCCTCTCGAGGAGTTCGAGGAGACGTTCGGCAGCGAGCCGGTCGAAGCGATCGAAGTTCCCGATTCGACCGCTGCGACGGAGACGATGGAAGCGCATGAGCCCGCCGAATCCGATTCGGCGGCAGCGTTCGAAGTGGAGTCTTTAAGTCCGGAGGAATCGTGACCGCAGAGAGGTTGCAGAAGATCCTGGCGAGAGCCGGTGTCGCCGCCCGCAGGAAAGCCGAGAACCTGATCACCGAAGGCCGGGTGACCGTCAACGGCAAGGTCGCCGTGCTCGGTGAGAAGGCCGATCCGGCCGTCGACTCGATCAAGGTGGACGACAAGCGCATCCAGGCCGCCACGTCGCAGCGGTATCTCCTCCTCAACAAGCCGCGCGGTTACCTGACCGCGGTCGAGGACGAGGCCGGCCGGCCGACGGTCATGCAGCTCGTGCCGCAGCACTGGCGCAAGGCCCTGATTCCCGTCGGTCGCCTCGACTACCAGACCGAGGGGCTCCTGCTGCTCACCGACGACGGTGAGTTCGCCCAGCGCATCTCCCATCCGCGCTACGGTTGCCACAAGACCTACGAGGTGAAGGTCAAGGGAACGCCCGAAGAGGCCGACCTCGACCGCCTGCGCAAGGGGATCGTCATCGAAGGCAAGCGGACCTCCCCCTGCCGGATCACCTGGATGAAGAGCACCGGCAGCCGCGACGAGGAGGGGGGCAACACCTGGTTCGCCGTCGAGCTCTCCGAAGGCCGCACCCGCCAGGTGCGCGAGATGTTCTTCCGCATCGCGCATCCGGTGCAGAAGCTGCGCCGGGTCGCGATCGGCCCGCTGCGCGACACCGAGCTGCCGGTGGGAGCGCTGCGCGAGCTCTCCGATCGCGAGCTCGCCTTGCTGCGCAAGGCGACCGAAAAGGTGGTGGCGAAGGCGACCAAACCGCGCGCCGCCAAGCGTCTGCCGGCCGGACTCTCCGAGCGGTCCACCGGCACCGAGCGGCCGGCGCGAGCCGAGCGCCCGGTGCGCGCGGAGCGCGCCGAGCGGCCGGTGCGTCCGTTCCGGCCCCAGCGCACGGCGCGCGTCGAGAGCCCCGAAGCGGACTCCCGTCCGGCGCGCCCGTTCCGCGCCGACGGTGCGGCGCGGCCCGCGCGGCCTGAACGTCCGGCACGCGCCGAGAGACCCGAACGAGCGGCGCGCGCGACCCGGGCGGAGCGCCCGGCTGCGGCCGACCGCCCGTCGCGCAAGCCACGGCCGGCCGGCTCGTCCCGTCCCGATGGCGCACGTCCCCCCGGTCGTGGGCGACCGGCCCCCGGCGGAAAACCGCGGACCTCGCGCCCGCGGTGAGCGAAACGCCTCCCCCCCAGAGTCCTCCGATGCCGCTCGTCGTGGTCGCGATCGACGGCCCGGCCGGGGTGGGAAAGAGCACCGTGGCCCGCCGCCTCGCGGCGCGCCTCGCGGTGCCGTACGTCGACACCGGCGCGATGTACCGGGCGACGGCGCTGCACCTTGCCGACCATGGGATCGATCCGGAAGACCGCGCGGCGGTTGCGACGGCGGTCGAGTCGATGCCGCTCCGGCTGGTGCTGCTCGCCGGCGGGGCCCAGGTCGAGCTCGGCGGCGAGCGGCCGGGCGAGCGCCTGCGCCGGCCGGATGTCGCGGCGCTGACCTCGCGCATTGCCGTCCATCCCGAGGTCCGTCAGCGCCTGGTCGCACTGCAGCAGGAGTTCGTCCGCCGCCATGGCGGCGTGATGGAGGGTCGCGACATCGGCACGGTGGTCGCGCCGGAGACACCGTTCAAGTTCTACCTCGATGCCGACCCGGGGGTGCGTGCCGAGCGCCGGCACGCCGAGCTGGTGGGGAAGAGGGGCGGGCCAGAGCCCGGCCCGGAGCCGGGCGAGGTCGCCCGCGAGCTCGCCGAGCGCGACGCCCGCGACAGCTCGCGCAGTACCTCGCCCCTCCAGGCGGCTCCGGACGCCTGCCGGATCGACACCGGCAGCCTCGATCCCGAAGCGGTCGTCGAGGTGATGCTGGGCGAAATCCAGCGGCGCGCGGCGCGCGGCTGATCGCGCCCGCCGCGGCCGGCCGCCGGTTGCCGGTTCAGCCCTGCTGGGCGAGCCGCTCGAGCACGGCACGCTCCCAGTGCCGCGGTCCGAGCAGCTTCACGTCGGCGATCCTTGCCTCGGCCATGCGGTCGGCAGCGACGGAGGTCGGGATGCCGTCGCGCTTTGCGATCGCGAAGACCCGCAGGACGTTGTCGAAGATGCCGCGCGCCCGGCGCAGGGCGCGGTCCTGGTCGTAGCCGATGAACTCCTGGAAGACGTTGATCAGGCCGCCGGCGTTGATCACGAAGTCGGGCGCATAGAGGATCCCGCGGGAGTCGATCTCGGCGCCATGCCGGGCGGCGTCGGCCAGCTGATTGTTGGCGCCGCCCGCGACCGCCTTCGCCTTGAGGCGGGGGAGGGTGTCGTCGTTGAGGATCGCGCCCAGCGCGCAGGGGGCGAAGATGTCGCAGTCGACGTCGTAGATCGCCTCCGGCTCGACGATCTCGACCCCCAGTTCCCGGGCCTCGGCGATGGCGTCGCGGTCGATGTCGCAGCCCACGATCCGCGCGCCCTCGTCCTTGAGGTAGCCCGCGAGGTAGCCGCCGACGTTGCCGAGCCCCTGGATCGCGACGGTGCGCGCGCCGAGCTCCGTCGATCCCCAGAGGGTCTCGGCCGCAGCCTTGATCCCCTGCAGGACGCCCAGCGCGGTCACCGGCGAGGGGTCTCCACCGCCGCCGAGCTCGGGCGCGACGCCGGTCACCCACGCGGTCTCCTGCGCGATGAGCTCCATGTCGGAGGTGTTGGTGCCGACGTCCTCGGCGGTGATGTAGTGGCCGCCGAGCGAGCCGACGAAACGCCCGAAGGCGCGGAAGAGGGCCTCCGACTTGTCCTTCTTTGGGTCGCCGATGATGACCGCCTTGGCCCCGCCGAGGTTGATCCCGGCCGCCGCGGCCTTGTAGGTCATGCCGCGCGACAGCCGGAGCGCGTCGGTCATGGCGGCGTCGAAGCTCTCGTAGGGCCACATCCGCGTGCCGCCCAGGCCCGGGCCGAGCACGGTCGAGTGGATGGCGATGATCGCCTCGAGGCCGACTTCCCGGTTCGAGCACAGCAGCACGCGCTCGTGCCCCATCTCCTTCATCTCGGCGAAAGCGTCCATGCGATCTTCCTCTCGTGCCCGAAGGGCCCCATGTCCAAATGGATTGCCGCGAAAACCCGCGGATTCTACTGCACGGTCCCCGTACAATCGCCGCATGAACCGCCGCGCCGATGCCGCCTGGGTCAAGGAGCTCGCGCTCGCCGCGGGCTTCGCGCGCGCCGGCATCGCCACCGTCGCTCCCTCCGCGACGGGCGCTGCCAACGACCGCTGGATCGGTGAAGGCGGGCATGCCGACATGGCCTATCTCGAGAGGCATGCCGCGCTGCGCCGGGATCCTCGCGACCTCCTTCCCGCCGCGCGGAGCGTTCTTTGCGTCGCGCTCGATTACGCTCCGCCCGCCGACTCCCCCGAACCCGCAGGAGACTTCTGGCCGGGTGTCGCGCGCTACGCGCGCGGGCAGGATTACCACGATTCCCTGCGCGAAAAGCTCGGTAAAGTAAAAGTGGCGATCGAAGCGGAGGTGCCGGAAATCGAGGCGCGGATCTGTGTCGATACGGCCCCGCTCCTCGAGCGGGAGTGGGCGGCGCGTGCCGGTCTCGGTGCGTTTGGCAAGAACACCAACCTCCTGCACCCCGAAAGCGGGTCCTTTTTTCTATTGGCCGAGCTTTTGCTTTCTCTGGATCTGGCACCGGACCTGCCGGTCTCCGACCTCTGCGGGGCTTGCACGAGGTGTGTGGAGGCCTGTCCGACCGGCGCGCTGAGCGCCTACCGGCTCGAGAGCTCGCGCTGCATCAGCTACTGGACGATCGAGCAGCGCGGCGACATTCCGCCCGCGATCCGGGCGGGGATGGGGGAGTGGGTCTTCGGCTGCGACATCTGCCAGGAGGTCTGCCCCTGGAACGGCGATCCGGTGGGGGAGCTCGCCGCGGAGTTCGCGACCCCTCCGGCGCGGCAGCAGCTCTCGTTGGCCGGCGTCCTGGGCGGCGAGGAGGGCGACCTCCGGGCGCTCCTGCGCGGCAGTCCGCTTCTACGTCCCAAAGTGGACGGCCTGAAACGAAATGTCGCGGTGGCGATGGGAAATCGGCGCGATCCGGGATATATTGCGTCTCTGGCCGAGGCGCTCGAGAGCGGCTCACCCGTAGTCCGCAGGCACAGCGCCTGGGCTCTGGGGGAGATCGGCACAGTGGAGGCGAAGGAAATCCTGCAGCGAGCCCTCGAAGGCGAGGCGGATCCGGTCCAGCGTTTCGAGCTGGAAACGGCCCTCGGCCCCCTTTGACAGCGGGCGCGAGCGACCCATATACTTTCAAGGCTCGAATTCTCAACGGCTTAGAATGTCGAGTCCCCTTTCCAGGGGCACGAGGCCAGGCCTCGAAAAAAATCCAAACCAGGAGGTAGTACCGGAATGAGCTTGGGCAAGCAGCGCGCGGAAATCGATGAGGAGATGAGCGCCGAGGACCAGCGCGCTTACGAGCAGTTCATCGGACTGTACGACCAGAGCATGAAGAACCTCGCCGAAGGCGAGATCGTCAAGGGCCGGGTCGTCACGATCACCAACAACTCCGTGGTGATCGACGTCGGCTACAAGTCGGAAGGCCTGATCCCCGTCGCCGAGTTCCACAACGAAGAGGGCAAGCTGACCGTCGCGGTCGGCGATGACGTCGAGGTGCTCCTCGAGAAGACCGAGGACCTCGAAGGCCACATCCTGCTGTCCTACGCCAAGGCGGCGCGCATGCGCGTCTGGACCGACGTGGAGAACAGCTTCAAGGAGGGCCGGATCATCAAGGGCCGGGTCATCGATCGCATCAAGGGCGGCCTGACGGTCGACGTCGGCGTCCGCGCCTTCCTGCCGGGATCGCTCGCCGACATCAAGCCGGTGAAGAACCTGGAGAGCCTCAAGGGCCGCGATCTCGAGTTCAAGGTCATCAGCCTCGACCGTCGCCGCAACAACATCGTCCTGTCGCGCAAGGCCGTCCTGGAAAAGGAGTACGAGCGCAAGAAGGGCGAGACGCTCGAGCGCCTGCAGGAGGGCGAGCGCTTGAAGGGCGTCGTCAAGAACATCACCGACTACGGCGTGTTCGTCGACCTCGGCGGCATCGACGGTCTGCTGCACATCACCGACATCTCCTGGGGCCGGGTGAACCATCCCTCGGAGCATTTCAACGTCGGTGACGAAGTGGACGTCATCGTGCTCAAGTTCGACCGCGAGTCCGAGCGCGTCTCGCTCGGCTACAAGCAGCGCCAGGAGGATCCCTGGATCCATGTCGACCAGAAGTTCCCGGTCGGTGCTCGGGTCGAGGGCAAGGTCGTGAGCCTCGTCGACTACGGCGCGTTCGTCGAGCTCGAAGAGGGTGTCGAGGGTCTCGTGCACGTCAGCGAGATGTCGTGGACGAAGAAGGTGGTCAGCCCGGCGAAGCTCCTCGTTCCCGGTCAGCAGCTCGCCGCCATCGTCACCGAGCTCGACCTCGGCCAGCGCCGCATCAGCCTCTCGCTGCGCCAGATCGAACGCAATCCCTGGGAAGGACTTTCCAACCTCTTCCCGGTGGGCTCGATCATCGACGGCCGGGTGCGCAACCTCACCGAGTTCGGCGCCTTCGTCGAGATCACCGAGGAGATCGACGGCCTGGTTCACGTCTCCGACATGAGCTGGACCAAGCGCATCAAGCACCCCAGCGAGGTCCTGAAGAAGGGCGACACCGTCCGCGCGCGCATCACCAACATCGACGTCGACAACCAGCGCGTTTCGCTGTCGATCAAGGAGTTCCTGCCGAACGAGTGGCAGGAGTTCGTCGAGAACAACCGGGTCGGCGACATCGTCACCGGCCGCGTGGTCAACGTCACGGACTTCGGTCTGTTCATCGACATCTTCGACGGCCTCGAAGGCCTCGCGCACATCAGCGAGATCGACTTCGCCGGCGGCAAGCTCGAGAGCACGTTCCCGGTCGGCAAGTGGGTCCGGGCGCGCATTCTCCGGATCGAGCAGGACGAGAAGAAGGTCGGTCTCACGATCCGCGGCGTCTCGCAGCCCTCCGACGAAGAGGTCGCCGAGCTCGAAGCGTCGGTTGCCGCCAAGACGGTCGAACCCACCGAGCCCACCGAGCCGGCGGAGTCGGATGGCGAAGCTTCCTGAGCCGGTAAAGGGGCAGCCCGTGGAGCCGGCGAACGATGGACTCACCAAGGCGGATCTCGTCGAAGAAGTGGCGAGGACCGCGCAGTTGACCAAGAAGCAGGCCGAGGGGATCGTCAATCTCGTTTTTCAGACGATCATCGACTCGCTTCGGGAGGGGTCCAAGATCGAGCTCCGCGGGTTCGGCAGCTTCCGGATCCGCAACCGCGGCGCGCGGCTCGGGAGGAATCCAAAGACGGGGGAGCGGGTGGAAGTCCCGCCGAAGCGGATTCCCTACTTCAAACCGGGCAAGGAGCTCAAAGAGCAGCTCAATCAGTCGGCTTCCTGACGCGGAGATTCGGTGACCGAAGCTGCGAAGTCGAGTTTTCCCCTGCGGGCCGTCCTCCTTGCAGTGCTGGCCTGGCTGTTGCCGGCGTCCGGACACCTCCTCCTCGGGAAGAGGTTCCGGGCGCTCGGTTTCGCCATCGTTCTGCTGATCGCTTTCGGACTTGGAATGCGGCTCGAAGGCAACCTCTACCGGCCGGTGGCGGGGCAGCCCCTGTCCTATCTCGCGACGCTCGGAGCAATGGGGGTCGGTGCCCCCTATTTCGTCGCGCGCTACGGCGCCGGCTATCAGGGCAAGCCCGAGGCCCAGGGCTTCGAGTACGGCACCATCTTCCTGCTCTCCGCGGGCCTCATGAACCTCCTTCTGGTGCTCGATGTCTGGGACATCGCCCGCGGCAGAAAGGAGGACGAGTGAGTCATCTCGTCCTGATGACGACCTATGCCGCCCTGGTGTCGGTCTTCTTCGCCCTCCTCTGGCGGCGCGGACGGCAGCAGCAGGCGAAGCTCTTCCTGCAGATCTTTCTCGGCATGATGATCGGCGCCATCCTTCTCGGGTGGCTGATGTATCCGTTCCCCACCGGGCCAGCCGCTCCGATCCCATGAGCGCCGGCGACCTCTTGGTGGTCGCCGGGGAGGCCTCAGGGGATCAACACGGCGCGAGGATGCTGCGCGAGCTCAAGCGCCTGCGTCCCGGCCTGCGGGCGTTCGGCCTCGGCTCCGACCAGTTGCGGGCGGAGGGTGTCGAGCTCGTCGCCGACAGCCGTGAGATCTCGGTCGTGGGCATCTCGGAGGCGCTCGGCATCCTGCCGCGCGCCAGGGAGATCCAGGATCTGCTGGTCGCGGCCTGTGAAAGGCGCCGGCCGACCGTCGCCGTCCTGATCGACTTCCCGGAGTTCAATCTGCGGCTCGCCCGCAAGCTCAAGTGGCTCGGGATCCCGGTCGTCTACTACATCAGTCCGCAGGTCTGGGCCTGGCGAAAGGGCCGCGTCCGCGCCATTTCTGAGCTCGTGGACCGCATGCTCGTCCTCTTCGCGTTCGAGGCAGACTTCTACCGTCACCATCGGGTTCCCGTGACCCATGTCGGGCATCCGCTCGTGGACGAGATCCCGGCGCTCGCCGGAGCCTGGGACAGCCCTCCGGGGGCGCGGCCCTCCGGCCCGCCCGCCCGGTTCCAGTTGGCCCTCATGCCGGGTTCGCGCCGCAGCGAGATCCGGGCGCTGCTGCCGCGTATGCTCGCCGCCAGCCGCGCGCTGCAGCGCCAGGCCGAGGTCGAGGCGGTGCTGATCCAGGCGCCTTCCGTCACGGCGGAGTTCCTCGCTCCATTCCTGGCCGCCCACGAGGCCGAGACCGGGAAGCCGCTCACCGTGGTCCGCGCGGACCGATTCGAGGCGATCGCCGCTTCGCATCTGGCGCTCTGCGCTTCGGGTACGGCGACGCTGGAGGTGGGCCTCCTGGGAACCCCGATGCTGGTGCTCTACCGGCTCGGAGCCTGGAGCTACCTGCTGGCGCGCGCCCTCGTGCGCCTGCCGCATTTCAGTCTCGTCAACCTGGTGCTCGGGCGCGGCGCCGTTCCCGAGCTGATGCAGGGCGCGACCGCGCCCGAGAACATCGCGGCGCGTGCCCTCGAGCTCCTGCAGTCGCCCGCCCGCATCGCGACGATGCGCCGCGACCTCGCCGCGCTCCGGCCGGCCCTGGGGCGCTCCGGCGCCAGCCAGCGCGCCGCCCGCGAGGTGGCGGCCTTCCTGCCCGAGAAGCGCACAGCCGCCAGCGAGACCACGGATCCCGTGCTTCCTGCCGGATTCGTCGGGGCGAACGGCGCGCTCGCCGGGACGGGAGCCCGCCGAGCGAGTCGCACGGCCGCCTCCCGCCGGGGCAGCGCTTGAAGCTCCTCGGTTTCCTGCTGCCCTATGTCCGCAAGTACTGGCGATGGGCGATTCTCGCGCTCGGCGCGACGGTGCTCTATGCCGCATCGACCGTCGTCCTGATCCAGCTGCTCGAACCGATCTTCAGCGAGGTGCTGCAGATCGGTTCGGCCGAGATGCCGGCCGGGCTCGGAGCGCTGCTGCCCGCTGACGCCAAGGGCGAGGCGGCGGCGGCCGTCCCCACCGCTCCCGACAGCCCTGCCGGCCGCGCCAGCGCCCCCGGCACGACCGCGGCCGCCCCGGCGGACGTCCTCCAGGAGGCCAGGAAGGCGCGTGTCTTTCTCGATCGGCTGCTGCACGACGGGCTCGCGTGGCTCAAGGCGGCTTTCGGCGTCGCGCCGGCGCAGGTGATCTATTTCATCCCCCTGCTGTTCGTCGTCGTCTTCATCCTGCGCAGCTTCAGTGACTTCCTGAACGGCTACGCCTTTCAGCATCTGGGCCTCGGCGCGACCAACGATCTGCGCAACGATCTCTACGCCAGGACGCTGGCGCAGACCAGCCGGTTTCACGCCGAGCACCCTTCGGGAGAGCTGGTGAGCCGCGTCGTCCACGACGTCGGCGTCCTTCAGGCGGCGGTCTCGACCCGGCTCGTCGACCTCGTGCAGCAGTCCGTGACGCTCATCGGTCTGCTCGCCCTGCTGTTTTCGATCCAGTACAAGCTGGCGCTCTTCTGCGTCGTGGTGGCGCCGGCGGTGCTCTATCCGATCGTGCGCTTCAGCAAGAGCATGCGCAAGACCAGCCACCGGACACAGGAGCGCACCGCCGACCTCGCCAACCTGGTGTCGGAGGCCTGTCGCGGGCATCGGGTCGTGAAGGCCTTCGGGATGGAGGCGTTCGAAGAGGCGCGATTCCGGGATGCGACCCGTCGCCACCTGCGCGCGAATCTGCGCGGTCAGATGCTGTCGAATCTCTCCGGGCCGGTGATCGAATCGCTGGGCGTCGTCGGCGCCGGCGTCTTCCTGGTCTTCGCCGGCCGGGCGATCCACTCCCAGACCATGGAGCCGGGCGTGCTGGTGAAGTTCCTCATCGGGCTGTATGCGATGTACGACCCGATCCGAAAGCTCAACAAGGTCAATCTGGTGGTGCAGCAGTCGATGGCCGCGGCGCAGCGCATCCGGAGTCTCATGACCCTGCCGGTCGAGATCCAGGACCGGCCGGGCGCAGTCGCTGTGCCCGATCTCGCGCGCGAGATCCACTTCGAGAACGTGTCGTTCCGCTACGAGGAGAAGGAGGTCCTCTCCGGCGTCGAGCTCACGGTCCGGCGCGGTGAAGCGGTGGCGCTGGTGGGTCCGTCCGGCGGCGGCAAGACCACGCTCTGCAACCTCGTGCCGCGGTTTTTCGACGTGACGAGCGGCCGGATCCTGATCGATGGCGTGGACGTGCGCGACATCCAGCTCGCGAGCCTGCGCGGCATGATCGGTCTGGTGACCCAGGAGACCGTGCTGTTCAACGAGACGGTGCGCGCCAATATCGCCTATGGGCGGCAGGATCTGCCGCTCGAGAAGGTGCGCGAGGCGGCTCTCGCCGCCTACGCCGACGAGTTCATCCTCGAGCTGCCCGAGGGCTACGACACGATCGTCGGCGAGGGCGGCGTTCGCCTCTCGGGCGGCCAGCGCCAGCGGCTCGCGATCGCCCGCGCCTTGCTCAAGAACGCGCCGATCCTCATCCTCGACGAGGCGACTTCGATGCTCGACACCGAGTCCGAGTCGCTGGTGCAGAAGGCGCTCGGGAACCTCATGCGCGACCGGACGACCTTCGTCATCGCCCACCGGCTGACGACCATCACCATGGTGGACCGGATCTTCGTGCTCGAGGCCGGGCGAATCGTCGAGCAGGGGAGCCATGCGGAGCTGCTGGCCGCCGACGGCCTCTATCGGCGCCTCTACGATCTGCAGTTCAGGGAGTGACGTGGGAGGCGCGCGGTCCAGGCGGGAAGGTACCCCGGCGGACGACTGGAGGATCGGTCCGGCGAGTCTCGCACTCTCCGGCCTCATACGCGGCCTCGCTGCAACGATCGACTTCCGCTTCCACGACGACGCCGCCGTGCGCGCCTGGGAGCGCGAAGGACGACCTTTCATCCTCGCCTTCTGGCATCGTCACCTGATCCTGATGCGCTACGCCTATCGCGGCGCGCGGATGAGCGTCCTGGTGAGCCAGAGTTGGGATGGCGAGCTGACCTCGCAGACCCTCGCCCATCTGGGTATAGACACCTGCCGCGGTTCTTCGAGCCAGGGCGGAGCAGCGGCACTGCGCGACCTCCTGCGGCGGGCGCGCTCGGGTTCGGACCTCGCCTTCACTCCCGACGGGCCGCGCGGACCGGTGCGCGAGGTCCAGCCCGGCGTCATCGTCGCGGCCGCGCTGACCGGATTTCCGATCCAGCCGGTCGCCATCGCGGCCAACCGGCGCAAGCTCCTGCGCAGTTGGGACAGAATGCTCGTGCCGTTGCCCGGCGCGCGGGTCGACGTGGTCTACGGTATGCCGCTCCACGTGCCACCGCGGAGCCCGGTCGCCGAGGGGGCCCTGCGGCTGGAGCAGTCGCTGCTCGCCCTCGAAAAGCGGGCGGAGGAGCTCTCGGGGCATCCGCAGGGGCCGCAGGGGCCGCCGGCGGCGGAGAGCACGAACGCTGTCGGCGGTGGAGGGGATCGATGAAGAGCATGACCGGGTTCGGGCAATCGATCGTCGAGCTCGAGGGGATGCAGGTCGCGGTGACTCTCCAGGGCGTGAACCATCGCTATCTCGACCTGGTCCTGCGGCTGCCCGAGGAGCTGCGGTTTCTCGAGGCGGCGATCCGCGACCGCCTCAACGGGGTCATCCGCCGCGGCCGCTGCGAGACCTCGGTCGCCCTGCGCCGGCTGCACGACAGCGAGGTCGAGGTCGAGCTGCGCATGGGGGCGGTCCGGAAGCTCCTGGCAGCCTGCCAGCCGCTGATCGACTCCGGCGACCTCACCCGGCAGTGGACGGTCGGCGACCTGGCGCGCAGCCCCACCTTCCTGCGTGTCGAGAAGGCGGTCTCCTCCTGGAGCAGCGAAGACGACGCGACCGTCTGGCGGAGCCTCGACGCCGCTCTGGAGCAGTTCGAATCCACCCGGGTGGGGGAGGGCGCGCGCATCGCCCAGGCCCTCGACTCGATTCTCGCGCGGCTCCTCGAGGTCGCGGCAGCGCTGCGCGAGCGCCTCCCCGAGGCGCGCGCCGCCATCGCCGAGAGCGTGCGGCTGCGGCTGCGCGAGTGGACGAAAGAGTCCGGAATCGACGAAGAGCGGCTGCTCTCCGAGATCGCCGTCCTGGCGGAGAAGAGCGATGTCCAGGAGGAGATGGACCGGCTCGCCGCGCACCTCGCGCAGATGCAGGAGGTCGTCCTGCGGGCGGGACCGATCGGCCGGCACCTCGACTTCCTCGCCCAGGAGCTGCTGCGCGAGCTCAACACCCTGTGCGCCAAATGCCGCGATACACGCGTCGTGCAGCTCGGCCTGGATGCCCGGCTGCTCTGTGAACAGATCCGGGAGCAGGTGCAGAATGTCGAATGAACACGCCGGGTCGCCCCCGGCTCCCACGCCGCCCGTACCGCCATCTCCGCCGGCGCCGCCGGCCCCCCTGGCGGCGGAGAGGCGCGGGCAGGGCGAGCTCTTCCTGCTGTCGGCGCCGTCGGGCGCCGGCAAGACGACCCTTATCCGCAACCTGATCGATTCGCTGACCGACTCCGGCAGCATGGAGTTCTCGGTCAGCCACACCACCCGGCGTCCCCGGCTGGGAGAGATCGACGGCAAGGACTATCACTTCGTCGAGCAGCAGCTCTTCCGGGGCATGATCGCGGACGATCTCTTCCTCGAATGGGCCGAAGTGCACGGCAACTACTACGGCACCTCCGTTGCGGCGGTCATGCCGTTTCTCGATCAGGGGATCGACGTCGTGGTGGACCTCGACGTCCAGGGCGCCGAACGCCTGATGCACCGGTTCCCGGCCGCCTACAGCATCTTCATCCTGCCCCCGTCCTACGCCGATCTGGTCCAGCGGCTGGAGGGCCGGCGCCTCGACGGAGCCGACGAAATCGCCCGGCGACTCGCCGTATCTCTTTGGGAAATCAAGCGTTTCGACCGTTACCAGTATGTTATTATCAACGACGATGCTGCGCGTGCCAGCCAGGCGCTCGCGGCGATCGTGTTGGAGAAGCGGTGTCGTCTCGCCCGGATGCAGCCCCGGGTCGAGGCGATCCTGGCCGACTTCTCCAGCGTCCCAAAGACCTGACGACGCCACGTAGACCGCGGTCCACCTCCCGGAGGTGGAATCGCCGAGGAGCTTTCATGGAACAGATTCCCGACCGCATCGACAGCACCTTCCGCTACATCCTGATCGCCGCCAAGCGCGCCGAGCAGCTCGTTCGTGGCGCCAAGCCGCGGGTCGAGATGCCGAACCGCAAGCCCTCGCGGGTGGCGATGCGCGAAGTGGTCGAGAACCTCGTCGATTGGGACTACGGTCCGGCGCCGGTTCCTGAGCCGGTGGAGGTCGTCGCGGGAGAACCGACCGAGTGAGTCCGGCGGGCAGCGGGGCGCCTGCCGCGGCCGGCGCTCCCGGAGGCGCTCCTCGCGGTCTCCGGATCCTGCTCGGTGTGTGCGGCGGAGTCGCCGCCTACAAGGCCGCCGATCTGGTGCGCCGGCTGCGCGAGCGTGGTCACGAAGTCCGCTGCGCCGTCACGCCGTCGGCGGCCCGTTTCGTCAGTCCCCTCACGCTCGAAGTGCTGTCCGGGAACCCGGTCCACGGCGAGGAGTATCTCGAGCCGGGGCGCCAGGGCCAGGAGGAGCACATCACCGCCGCTGCCTGGGCGGAAGTCCTCTGCATCGCTCCGGCGACCGCGAACATGCTGTCCACTCTGGCGCTCGGCCTGGCCCCCAACTTCCTCTCGACTGTGGCGCTCGCTTTCCGCGGACCGCTCGTGCTGGCTCCGGCGATGCACAGCGCGATGTGGGAGAAGCCGGCCCTGGCCGAGAACGTGGAGCGCCTGCGACGGGCCGGCGCGCACTTCGTCGGGCCGGACTCCGGCGCGCTGGCCTCGGGCGAGATCGGTATCGGTCGCCTCGCCGAGACGCTCGCGATCGTCGCCGCGTGCGAAGCGACCCGCGTGCCGCAGACCCTCGCGGGCCGGACCGTACTGATCACCGCCGGGCCGACCCAGGAACCGATCGACCCGGTGCGCTATCTCGGCAACCGTTCGAGCGGCCGGATGGGCTTCGCTCTCGCCGCCGAGGCGGTCCGCCGGGGCGCCCGGACGATCCTCGTCGCCGGTCCGGTGGCTCTCGCGACGCCAGCCGGAGTCGAACGCCACGACGTCCGGACGGCGCTCGAGATGGAGAGCGCCGTCGGCCTGCATGCGGGCGCGGCCGATCTGATCGTGATGGCGGCGGCCGTCGCCGACTTCCGTCCGGCCCTTTACGAGAACGAGAAGATCAAGCGCCATCAGGGGACGCCGGAGATCGTCCTGGTGGAGAATCCCGACATTCTGGCCTCCCTGCCGCGACTCGCTCCGCAGTCTCTGCGTGTCGGTTTCGCCGCCGAGAGCACGCTCGCGCCGGCGGAGGCGATGCGCAAGCTCGCCGCCAAGGGGGTGCACTTCCTGATCGCCAACGACATCTCGCGCGCCGACATCGGCTTCGGCGCCGAGCACAACGAGGTCACGATCCACCGCCGCGACGCCCCGCCGGAGGTCCTCGCCCGGAGGCCGAAAGCTGCGATCGCCAGCGCACTCTTCGATCGTTTCGAAGCGGCGCTCGCCGAGGTCCCCGTCCTGCCGGAGGCGAAGCGTGAAGCCGGGTCCGGACGAAGCTGAGCTGCTGCAGTATCTGGCCGACATCGGCTGGAGCGATCTCTATTTGCCAGCCGGCTCCGACGCGCTGTCGGGCGCGCAATCGCCACGAGCAGCCGCTCCCGAAAGAGAAGCAAAGGATCTCAGTAAAGGGGCTGTGACCGTCACCTCTGCGAGTCCTTCGCGGGCGGTGCCGGGCGCGACGCCCGCCAAGGCGAGCGCTGGCGGTGGCGCGCCAGCCGCGAACCCTCCGAACCCTCCGAACGCGCCGCGCGGCGTCGGCGATGCCGGGAGTATCAGCGGTGTCGGAGGCATCGGCGGCATGGGCGGCGGAGCGGCTCCTGCCCGCCGCCCGGCGGCCGAGGTCGAGGCGGAGTTGGCGGCGCTCGCTGGGCAGGTCTCCGGTTGCCGGCAGTGCAAGCTCTGCACGACGCGGACGCAGACGGTTTTCGCGAGCGGCGATCCGCACGCCCGGCTGATGCTCATCGGCGAGGGTCCGGGCGCCGAAGAGGACCGGCAGGGAGTGCCGTTCGTCGGCGCCGCCGGGGAGCTCCTCAACAAGATTCTGGCGGCGATCGGCCTGGCACGCGACGCCGTCTACGTCGCCAATATCGTCAAGTGCCGGCCGCCGGGCAATCGCGATCCGGAGCCGGACGAGGTGCGGGCCTGCCGTGGCTATCTCGAGCGCCAGATCGACCTCGTGCGCCCGGCGGTGATCGTCGCGCTCGGCCGCATCGCCGCGCACGAGCTGCTCGGCAACGACTTCTCGCTCACCCGGTTGCGCGGCGAGTGGCACGCGGTGGGCGGCATCCCGGTGCGGGTCACCTACCACCCGGCGGCGCTGCTGCGCAACGCCGCTTACAAGCGGCCGACGTGGGAGGATATGCAACTCGTGCGCGACCACCTGGCGGCGCTCGCCAGTGGCTCGGGGAGCGTCGCGGTCGGCGGCGGCCCCTCGCAGGTGCCGGCAGCGCCAGAGGAGGGTGGATAAGTGACCAGAAAACTGGTGCAGGTCGAGCTTGCCCGTGGCCGCGGAATCGCCGGCGAGAAGGTGGTGCACGGTCTCTTCACCGACCGGGAGGCGGACCTTGCGCGTCTCGGAGCCGACGGGGCGCGCGCCGCGAAGGGCCTTTCGCAGGCGCTGCGCTTCACCGGCGAGGCGGAGCGCACCGCCGAGATTCCACTCGGGGCGAAAGGCCGGACGCTCACCCTCGTCGGCCTGGGCAATAGCGCGGATTTCACCGTGGAGCGCGCGAACGCCTTCGTCGAGCAGGCGATCGCGGCGGCGCGGAGCTCGAAGGCGACGAGCCTCGGCCTCGTCCTGCCCGAGCACGATCAGTTCTTCGGCGAAGCTGCGGCCGAGCGTGTCGCACGTCGGCTGGCGCTCGCCGACTACCGTTTCGATCTGTTCCTGGCGTCCCCGCCCCGAGGTTCCCGCGTTTCGCGGATTTCTGATACCCGGTTGAAAGCGGCGACGCTCGCCGTCCCTGCCGCCTGGCGCCGGGCCTGGGAGTCCGGGGTCGCCCTGGGCAGCGCGATCGCCGAGGGCGTCGCGCTGGCGCGTGACCTCGGCAACACGCCGCCCAACCAGGCGACGCCCGAGTGGATCGCACGGCAGGCGCGTGGCCACGCCCGGCGTTGGGGAGCGGCCATCCGCGTGCTCGCCGAACCGGAGCTCAAGCGGCGCAAGATGGGCGGCATCCTCGCCGTCGGTGGCGGCTCCGCGAATCCTCCCCGGCTGGTCCGCATCGATCTCGGCCGGCGGGGTCCTGTGGTCGCGCTGGTCGGCAAGGGCGTGACCTTCGACACCGGCGGGATCTCGATCAAGCCGGCGGCGCAGATGGACGAGATGAAGTGGGACAAGATGGGTGCCTGCGCGGTGCTCGGGATCCTCGAAGCCGCCAGCAGGCTCGACCTGCCGGTCCGCCTGCGCGCTTACCTGCCGCTCGCGGAGAACATGCCGGACGGCGCCGCTTACCGGCCCGGAGACATCGTTCGCTGCGCCAACGGCAAGACGGTCGAGATCCTCAACACCGACGCCGAAGGCCGGATGGTTCTGGCCGACGCGCTCACCTGGGCGGCCAGCGAGAACCCGGATGCGATGGTCGAGTACTCGACCCTCACCGGCGCCTGCGTCGTCGCCCTCGGTCCGACCGGAGCCGGGCTCTTCTCGCCCTCGGACGGCCTGGCGTCGGGCCTCCTCGACGCCGCGGGAGCGGCCGGCGAACGGCTCTGGCGCCTGCCGCTCTGGCCCGAGTTCCTCGCGGAGATGAAGGGGAGCCACGCCGACCTCAAGAACTCCGGCGGCCGCTGGGGCGGAGCCTGCACCGCGGCGGCCTTTCTGTCGCAGTTCGTCGGCCAGGTCGGCGAGTGGGCGCATCTGGACATCGCCGGCCCGGCCTACGTCGGCGGCGACGGCAGAAGAACGCGCGGCGCCACCGGTTTCGCCGTCGCCCTGACGGTGAACTGGCTGCGCGCGCGCGCCGCGGCCGCGCGGACAGCGCCGGCAAAGGCCCGCCGGCGAAAGCCCCGCTGACGGCCCCAGGCATGCCGCCCCCCGCCGCGCCGCTGCTCGAGGTCGCCGGACTGGAGATCCGCTTTCCCGGCGATCCCCGACCGTACGAAGTCGTGCGCGGTGCGAGCTTCGCGGTGCAGCGCGGAGAGATCGTCGGCCTGGTCGGCGAGTCGGGCTCCGGCAAGAGCCTCACGGCGCTCGCAATCCTCGGGCTGGTACCCCCTCCCGGCAGGGTGACGGGCGGCCGGATCCTGCTCGACGGCAGGAATCTCCTCGAGCTCGATGAACGGGCGATGCGCGCCGTGCGCGGTGGCCGCATCGGGCTGGTCTTCCAGGAGCCGATGGCGGCGCTGAATCCGGTCCTGACCCTGGAGACCCAGATCTGCGAGGCGATCCGGGCCCACCGGAAGAACGGCGAAGACGGTTCCCCCGGAGCCCGGATCTCCGCGCGCGCCGCCCGGGCCCGCGCCCTCGAGCTCCTCGAGCTGCTGGCCATTCCCGACCCGGCGCGCCGCCTGAGCGACTACCCTCATCAGCTCTCGGGCGGCCAGCGCCAGCGCGCGATGCTGGCGATCGCGCTCGCCGCCGGCCCCGAGCTGCTGATCGCCGACGAGCCGACGACCGCCCTCGACGTGACGCTGCAGGCGCAGGTCCTCGAGCTTCTCGAGCGCCTGCGGCGCGAGCTCGGACTCGCGATCCTCCTGATCACCCACGATCTCGCGGTGGTGGCCGAGAGCTGTGACCGGGTGCTGGTGATGTACGCCGGCGAGATCGTCGAGGCCGCAACCGCGGAGCAGCTCTTCGCGCAGCCGGCGCATCCTTATACACGGGCTCTCCTGGCCTCGATTCCGGTGCTCGGCCACCCGGCGCCGAGGGGCGAGCTGCCGGCGATCCCCGGGCAGGTGCCGGCAGCCGACCGGCTTCCGGAAGGCTGCGTCTTCGCGCCGCGCTGCGGCGCCCGCATCGAGCGCTGCGCAACCGTTCGCCCGGCGTGGGTCGATCTCGGCGCCGGGCACGGCGCGCGCTGCCTGCGATTGCCCGGGCTCCTGCACGGTGAGGCCGGCGGATGAGCTCCCTGCTGGAGGTCCGCGGGCTCGCCAAGGAGTTTCCGATCCGTTCGGCATTCCTGCGGCGCCGGCTGGGCGCGGTGGCCGCGGTCGCGGAGGTCGACCTGGACATCGCAGCCGGCGAGACCGTCGCCCTGGTGGGGGAGTCGGGGTCGGGCAAGAGCACGCTCGGACGGATGATCGTGCGCCTGATCGAACCGACCCGCGGCGAGATCCGCTTCCGCGGCGAGGACCTCCTCGCGCTTCCGCCCCGCGAGCTGCGACGCGCGCGCCGCCATTTCCAGGTCGTCTTCCAGGACCCGTACGGCTCGCTCAATCCGCGCATGCGGATCGGCGACGCGCTCCTCGAGCCGTTGCTCGTGCACGGCCTGGCCGCGGGCAGCGGCGCGAGCGGCGGCGAGCGGCGCGAAAAGCGCGCCCTGCAGGTGGCCGGGATGCTCGCCGAGGTCGGCATGCCGGCCGAGGCCGCGCGACGCTACCCGCACGAATTCTCCGGCGGCCAGCGCCAGCGCATCGGTATCGCCCGCGCTCTCGCCTCGCAGCCGGCGCTCCTGGTCGCGGACGAACCGGTCTCGGCGCTCGACCTGTCGGTCCGCGCCCAGATCGTCAATCTGCTCGCCAACCTGCAGCGCGATCGCGGCATCGCCATGCTGTTCATCGCCCACGATCTGGCGCTGGTCGAGCAGATCGCCGACCGGATCGCCGTGCTCTACCTCGGCCGCATCGTCGAGGAGGGCCCGGCGGCGGCGCTCCTCGCCGCGCCGCTCCACCCCTACACGGCGAGCCTCATCGCCGCCGTGCCGCGGGTGCGCGCGGCCGGCGGTCTGAGGCTCCGGCGGGTCCCCGCGGGCGAGCCCCCGAGCGCCTCGGATCCGCCCCCCGGTTGCCCCTTTCACCCGCGCTGTGCCGCCGCCACCGAGCGCTGCCGGAGCGAACGGCCCCTTCTCCTCGGGAGCGCGGGGGAGCGCAAGGTCGCCTGCCACTACCCGGGCGAGGCCGCCCTCGTTCAGCGAACGGCGCCGGAATCTCGCCCCGGCGATGGAACTTTTCTGGCCAACGGACGTAGAGAACTGTGACGCAAACTTCGCGAATGGAGAGGATACGCATGACGATTCGAGTGCGAGAGAAGAATAGATTGCGCCGGCAGACCGGCGCTCCGCTGGGAATGGCGCTGTTCGTCACCGCCGCAATGATCGCCGCGGCCGTTCCGGGTACCCCGGCCGCCGCCCAGGATGCGGGCATGCCGATCACGATCGAAACCGCTATCGGACCGGAGGTCGGGATGGCCGAGCTTCGGGTCCAGGGCGAGGAGATCCACCTGACGCTCGAAGAGGCGGTGGGGCTCGCGCTCTCCCGCAACCTCAACCTGCGCACCCAGCGCTATTACCGTGAGCAGGCGACTCTCGGCATCCAGCAGGCGACCGGCATCTACGACTTCAATCTTCTCGCCGACCTCTTCACCCAGAAGATCGAGAACCCGGCGGCCTCGAACCTCGACGGCGCCGACGTCCAGATCCAGGAGCGCTCCAGCCTCACGGTGGGCGGGTCGCAGCTCTTTCCGACCGGCGGCGTCTTCGGCGTGAGCGTCCCGAACGGGCGCTTCGAGACCAACTCGAGCTTCTCGCTGCTCAACCCGTCGTTCGACAGCGGTCTCGACTTCTCGTTCACGCAACCCCTGCTGCGCGGCTTCGGACGCTCGGCGACCGAGTACGGGATCGAAGTGGCGCGGGTCAATAGCGACCTCTCGTACCAGCAGTTCGTCTTCGAGGTCATTTCGACCATCCAGAACGTCGAGAACGCCTACTGGAATCTGGTCGCGGCGCGCTATGCGCTGACCGTCTCCGAGGAGAGCCTGAAGCTCGCCGAAGAGCTGCATTCGAACAACAAGGTGCGCGTCGACGTCGGCACGCTCGCCCCGCTCGAGCTCGTGCAGAGCGAGGCCCAGATCGCCACCCGCCAGGAGGCGATCATCCGCGCCCGGGGCGTCGTCGGCGACGCCGAGGACCTGCTCTTCTTCTACCTCAACGTCGATCAGGGCGAGGCCTGGTCGAAGACGATCGTCCCCGACACCGAGGCGATCATCGAGCATCCGCGAGTCGACCTGCAGGAGGCGATCCGCGTGGCTTTGGGCTCGCGGCCCGAGATCGTCAGCCAGCAGCTGCGCATCCAGTCGGCAACCCTCGACCAGACCTTCCTGGCGCAGGATGCCAAGCCGCGCCTCGATCTGCGCGCCACCTACGGCCTCTCGGGCCTGGGCGGCGACGTGGTGATCCGCAATCCCGACGGGTCGATCGATACCACCATCCCCGGCGGATGGGACGACGCCTTCGAGCAGGTCACCGGTGGCGACTTCCCGGGCTGGTCGGTCGGCCTCGAGCTCGGCATCCCGATCCAGAACCGCACCGCCCGGGCCCGCAAGGCGATCGCTGACCTCGCGGTCGAGGCCAGCAAGGACACCGCAAAGCAGCTCGAGCTGCGGGTCACGACGGAGGTCCGCGCGGCGGTGCGCGGCCTCGAGACCTCCCGTGAGCAGCTCGAGTCAGCCAAGGTCTCGACCCGGCTGGCGGAGAAGAACCTCGACGCCGAGAGGAAGAAGTACGACAACGGCCTGTCGACCGCCTACCAGATCCTGCAGGTGCAGGACGATCTGACGGCGGCGCGCTATCGCCAGGTCGCGGCGGTGACCGGGTACCGCAAGTCGCTCGTCGAGTACAACCGGGCGACCGGGGCACTGCTCGCGAGCTCGAACGTCTCCATCGCGGACTGACGCCGCCGCAGGTCAGGGTGCCGGCCGGGCCACTCCGAGTGGCCTTGCCGGCACCAGCGGTTTTGGGGCACGATTCCCGGGAAAGGAATCTCATCCATGAACAGTCCGGAACAGGTGGAGTCGGCGACGCCGGAGGTGAGCGCCGTGCAGTCGATCTGGGGCGTGCTGCTCGCGCCGGAGAAGACCTTTCGCGCCCTCGCCCTCCGGCCGCACTGGCTGCCGGCGCTGCTGCTGCTCGTGGCCGCGGCGCTGGCGCTCTCGGTCATCGTCACGCCGCGGCTGGACATGAAGCAGGTGATGCGCGATGCCATCGAGGACAGCGGCCAGGAGATCTCGGCGGCGCAGCTCGAGCAGCAGGTGGAGATCGCGGAGAAGTTCAAGTGGGTGGGGACGGCCTCGCAGCTCGTGCTTCAGCCGGCGGTCTACATGCTCATGGCGGCGATCTTCCTGGTGGTCTTTCGCCTGATGGGGAGCGATATCGACTTCCGCCACAGTCTCTCGGTCGCCGTGCACGGCATGATGCCGTTCCTGCTGGCGACGCTGCTCTCGATTCCGGTGGTGATGTCGCGCGCCGAGCTCTCGATGGAGGAGGTCCAGAGCGGCGGCTTCCTGCACTCGAACCTCGCCTCGTTCGCTCCAGAGTCGGCCGGCAAGGTCCTGGTCGCCCTGCTGGGGAGCATCGATCTCTTCTCGATCTGGACGATCGCGCTGCTCGCGATCGGCTATCGGGTGGTCGGCAAGGTGTCGAAGGCGGCCGCGCTCGGCGTCGTGATCGCCCTCTGGGCGGTGGTCGTCGCCGGGAAGGTCGGCCTTGCCGCACTCTGAGGCCATGGGCCGGAACGGAGCAAAGGCATGAAGCGCGGGCTTCTGATCGCCGGCGGCGTCGTCGTCCTCGCGGGGATCCTGCTCGCGAGCCTCCTCTCCGGCCGCAAACAGGCGGGGGAGAAGGTCTACGTCGAGACCGCGAGCCGCCGCGAGCTCACCCAGAGCGTCAAGTCGAGCGGCCAGATCCAGCCGCGGATCAAGGTGAACATCTCGGCGCACGTGATCGGCAAGATCGAGAAGCTCTACGCCGTGGAAGGCGCCGCGATCGCCGCCGGAGCGCCGTTCCTCGAGCTCGAGCGCGAGGCGTTCCTCGCGGCGCGCGACAACGCGCGCGCTCAGCTCGCGATGTCGAAGACCGCCGAGCAGCAGGCGATCGTCTCGGCCGCCGACGAGGTCGTACGCCTGGCGCGCGCCGAGCAACTCTCGACGCAGGGGATCGCCTCGGTCGAGGCGCTGGAGGCTGCCCGGCTGCGACGGACCTCCGCCGACCTCTCGGTGGAGCAGGCGCGCGAGGCGGTCACGCAGGCCCGGGCGATGCTCGTCAAGGCGGAGGACGATCTGCGCAAGACCACGATCTACGCGCCGCTCTCCGGCCGGGTGATCGCCCTGAACGCCGAAGTCGGCGAGGTGGTGGTCTCGGGCACGATGAACAACCCGGCCTCGGTGATCGGCACGATCGCCGACCTGTCGGAGATCCTCGCCGAGATCGACGTCGACGAGACGGAGGTCGTGCACCTCGCCACCGGACAGCGGGTGATCCTGAAGGTGGACGCGATTCCCGACCGCGAGTACACCGGCCGGGTGGTGGAGATCGGGAGCTCCGGCTACGCGAAGCCGACGCAGCCCGACGTGACCTTCTTCCAGGCGAAGGTGCTGTTCGACGCCCCGGACGACTCGTTGCGCCCGGGAATGTCGGCGCGCGCCGAGATCGAGGTCAGCACCCACGCCGACGCCCTGGCGGTTCCGATCCAGTCGGTGGTCGAGAGAAAGCCCGGCGACGGCGATACCAAGGGCCCGGCGCGCAAGGCTCCGCCGGTATCGGTGGTCTTCGTCGTGGAGGACGGCAAAGCGAAGAGCGTGCCGGTGAAGTCGGGCATCTCCGACTCGACCGATGTCGAGATCGTCTCCGGCCTCGCCGGCGGCGAGCAGGTGATCACCGGACCGTACCGCGCGCTGCGCAAGCTCGAGGACGGCGACGCGGTGCGGGTCACGACTCCCGAGCTCGAGAAGAACGAAAGCAAGAAGGACTCCAGCGATTCCGACGATTCGGGAACCGACGACAAGGAAGAGAGCGACTGATGTCGATCATCGAGCTGCAGAACGTGCACAAGGTCTACGACATGGGCGCCGAGAAGGTCCATGCCCTGAACGGCGTCGATCTCACGATCGGCAAGGCCGAGTACGTGGCGATCATGGGCCCGTCGGGCAGCGGCAAGTCGACGATGATGAACCTCCTCGGCTGCCTCGACACCCCGTCGACCGGCAGCTACATTCTGAACGGCACGGCGGTCGAGAAGCTGAACGACCAGGAGCTCGCCGCGATCCGCAACAAGGAGATCGGCTTCGTCTTCCAGACGTTCAACCTGCTCGCCCGCACGGACGCGCTGCAGAACGTCGAGCTGCCGCTCATCTACGCCGGCGTGTCGCGCAAGGAGCGCCGCGAGCGCGCCCAGCGCGCCCTCGCGCGGGTGGGACTCACCGACCGCTCGCACCATCTGCCGAACGAGCTCTCGGGCGGCCAGCGTCAGCGCGTAGCGATCGCCAGGGCGCTGGTGAACGACCCGTCGATCCTGCTCGCCGACGAGCCGACCGGGAACCTCGACACGGCGACGTCGACCGACATCATGAATCTCTTCGACGAGCTCCACCGCCAGGGGAACACGGTGATCCTGGTGACGCACGAGCCGGACATCGCCGCCCACGCCGACCGCAAGATCGTCCTGCGCGACGGCAAGGTGCAGTCGGACGTTCGCGAGCCCGCGCGGGCCGCGGCGGTCTGAGGCTCCGTAAGGGAGAGGGCGCGGACTTTCGAGGCCATCGAGCTACCCTGAACCCATCGAGCTATCCGAGCCAGCCGAGGTAACTGAGCTATCCGAGCCAGCCGAGGTAACTGAGCCATCCGAGCCATCCGAGCCATAGGAGCCATCCGCCCTATCCGAGCCACCAGAGCTATCTGAGCTACCTGAGCGATCCGAGCCATCAGAGCCAGCCGAGGTAACTGAGCCATCCGAGCCACTAGAGCCACCCAAGCCCTTCGAGCTACCCGAGCCAGCCGAGTCATCTGAGCCATGGTCGTCTCCGAGAACATCCGCATCGCCTTTCGCGCCCTGCGCGCCAACAAGATGCGCTCGATGCTGACGACGCTCGGCATCATCATCGGCGTGGCGGCGGTGATCGCGGTGGTCTCGATCGTCCAGGGCCTGCAGTTCATGATCACGAAGGAGCTCCAGGGGGTCGGAGCGACGTACGTGATGGTGCTGCCGAAGGTGGAACAGAATCAGGGTCCCGGGGTCCTCGCCCGTCAGGTGAAGCTCACCTGGGATGACGGGCAGGCGATCCGCGACCGCATCTCCGGTATCCGCCTCATCACCCCGCTCATCGCCGCGCCGGCGCAGCTCGTGAAGTACGGCGAGCGCCAGCACACGGTGCAGTATCTCTTCGGCGTCTCGCAGGACTGGCCGGAGGTGAACAACCACGAGGTGGACCAGGGGCGGTTCTTCTCGCGGGTGGACATGGTGCACCGGCGGAAGGTCGCGGTGATCGGCCAGAAGGTGGCGGAGGAGCTGGGCCTCACGGATCCGGTCGGCAAGGAGGTCTACGTCGGCTCGCTGCCGGTCTCGATCATCGGCGTGATGGAGAAGCGCGGCCAGGCGCTCGGCCAGAACATGGACGACCTGGTCTTCATCCCGTTCGACACGGCGGTGAATCTGCTCGGCCGCTCGGCCGGCGACCAGATCCAGTTGCGGCTCCAGGCCGTCGACGCCGCCTCGGTGGATCAGGTGAAGGACGGCATCACGCAGCTCCTGCGCCAGCGCCACAAGATCGCCGAAGGCCAGCCGAACGACTTCGACGTCATGCTGCAGGACGAGATCCTGAAATCCGTCGGCTCGATCCTCGGCATGATCACCACGGTAATCGGCGCCGTCGTCGGCGTCGCCCTCCTCGTCGGCGGCATCGGCATCATGAACATCATGCTGGTCTCCGTGACGGAGCGCACCCGAGAGATCGGCGTCCGCAAAGCCGTTGGCGCCAGACGCCAGGACATCCTCGTCCAGTTCATGATCGAAGCCGTCACCCTGAGCCTGGTAGGAGGCGGCATAGGTCTCGCGGCAGGCTGGGGCCTCGGCGCCCTAGTCTCCTCCCTCCTCCCCGGCGACTGGCCCCCCGCCCACGTCCCCTTCTGGGCCATCCTCATCGCCGTCGGCTTCAGCGCCGTGGTCGGGATCTTCTTCGGGATCTATCCGGCGGGGAAGGCCAGTCGTCTCGATCCGATCGACGCGTTGCGGTACGAGTAGGGAACTCGCCAAGGTGCCGACGCTCCGCAAAGCGATCTCGGACCGCCTCCGCGCCAGAGGCTTCCGACGTATCGACGGCGGCAAGCACCTGCTGACGCTCGACCCGGAGTGGTCGCTCTACGTCGACACCGGCACGCTCGGCACGGCGACAGGGATCGCCCCCTGGGTAGGACTGCGCAGCGAAGCGATCGAGTCCGCCCGCGCCGAGCTGATGAAGGTTCCGAGTTTCCCCGGAAGCGCGACGGTCTCCTCGAACGTCGGCTATGTCCTCGACGGCACCTACCGCTCCTGGAGTGCCCGTAGCGAAGGGAAGGTTGCGAGTAACGGGAAGGCCGGGGACGCCCAGAACAAAGAGAGTGTCAGGAAGGAGGGGAGCGACGCACGCAGCGGGAAGGATGTCGAAGAGGTCGAGGAGATCGACCAGGCGATCCGCACCGCTCTCGAACGCCTCCGCCCCCTGGCTTCCTTCGCGACCCTGCCCGCCGCCTTCGAGATCGAGCCGAACCCCACCATGCCCGGCCGCTTCTACGTCGGCGCGATCCTCCCCCTCCTCACCGGCAACGCCGCCGCGACCCACGCCGCCCTCGCAGCCGGCCGCGAGCACTTCGCCCGCCACGCCCCTGACATCCGCGCCCAGTGCGAAGCCTTCGCTGACCGCGTCCTCGCGCGAATGTCCGAGCCTCCTGTTCGCTGAGTCGACCCATAAAAAGTTGAAGCCGGACGCCTTCGCGGACCTCGCGTCCGGCCGCTCAGGTCCCCTCGGGATCCTCCTTGCGGCGAATAAAATGAAGCGGGGAGGGAGCTTCATGAGAGATCGGCGCCTCGGGCGCGAGCGACTGCGGCTTCTCCTGGCGCTGTTCTCGTTCGCGCTCGTCCTGCTCTTCCATGGCGCACCGCCGGCCCTGGGGCAGGCCTCGAACGGGGAGCTCATCGACGTTCGTACGGGTTTCGCGCGCCTGACCGTAAAGGATGAAGGGGCTCGGCCACAGTCTTCCGACGTCCAGGTCTCGTGGAAGGGCACGAATCAGGCCGTTCGGGAGGTTCTGGGTGGGCCCGACAGCGCGATCGAAGTTGGCATTGCACTCGACCTCTCGGCGAGCATGCAACGGAACCTGGAGTCGATGAAGAGCGCGCTCCGCGAATTCATCCGATCGGAGCTATCCGCGGCCGACCGTGTATTCATCGTGAGCTTCTCGGATCGAATCGAGCTCGTGACGGAAGGTCTCGACACTTCGCTGAGCTCGATCGCGAATTTGTCGATCGACGACCGGCCAGGAGTTCGGCCCACCCGATTCTTCGATGGCGTGGACGGAGCGCTATCGCACTTTCGGAACTCCTCCCCCCGCGCCGTCTTGCTGGTCGCGTCCGACGGCTGCGACTCATTGAACGAGGACGACGCCGGCGAGCGCATCCTCCATCGTGCCGCCAACCTGGCGATTCCCGTCGTCCTGATCGCTCCTGGCCGCCGAGATTGCCGCAACACGACCTGCAAGCCGACAGGTTCGGGCGAGTGGGCCTGTTCCGATGACGTGTCGTCGACCATCCCCAGCGTCCGTCTTCGCGACCGGGACCCCGCCAACCCGACCCGCGGACCCATCGACGTTCCCGCGGACTCCCTGACCTCGCCAGCCACGATGGCCCGCGACAAGTTCGTCGGCCGCCTCAAAGCCGGCGGAGGAGGCTTCCTTATCGCCCGGTCGGACGCCGAATGGACTCGAGAGCTCAACACTGTCCGCTCCCTCCTCGACCGCCAATGGACCGTCGTCTTCGAACCCAGTTCAGCGGCGCTCCAGAGCTCAGAAGTGCAGGTCAGAGTCCGCAAGCGCTCTCAGCCCAAGACGTCCGAGTGAAGGGTGGGGAATATGTTCTGTTGGGAATAGGTGCCCCCGAATAGGAGGTCGACAGGAGAAGGCTGTAACACCCTGAAGAGGTGCTGAAGAGGTGCCTCCCGATTCTCGAGAGGTGCCTCGCTGCGAGACCGACCTTTGCGGCGCGGAGCGCTATTCAACTGCTCGTCGGGCGAGTCTTGGCAGCGGAGTCGAGGCGCGTGAATCGAGGGCTGGGGCGCGAGGGGGGTACTTTGCCCTGGATCGTTCGGCGGGTGACCTCGACCAGCGCCCTGCCGGCGGGCACGTAGCGTTGTCGTCGTGCCATTCAACGTAAGGACGGAATTTGGACCGGCAATCTCGCGCGACCTGGCCCTATAAGACTCGCCGTGGGAATCGGGTAGCACCTCTGCAGCCCCTCTGCCGCTGGCACCTCGGCAGCAGGCTGGGATGCGATCGTTGTCCTCGTTGACAATGGCGTTCACGCCACTTTCCTCCGAGCACTGGGACGGGCCAGTGCCCGGGGGGGGCGAGGCGAGAGCGCCGGGGTCCCCGGCGCTGAAGATCGTGCCTACTGCAAGACTGTGATCCACGGGGTCGTGGTGCCGCCCTCGAAACCGCTCGCGAACAGGGCGCCGAAGAGCACCTGCACGGCGCCCGCCTCTTCGAGTGTGCCGCCGGCGCCGAGATCGCGTCCGGGCGCGCCGATCGCCAGGTCTCCCGTGCCGTCGCCGTCGAAATCGCCGATGGCGAGGGCGGCTCCGAAGTCGTCTCCGGCGCGGGCTGGAAACGTCGACAGGCCGGGGGCCGGAACGATCGTCTGGCGCCGGATCGCCGACAGACCCTGAGGACCGCCCAACACCACGTGCGCGGCGCCTGAGTCGATGTTGTCGACGCGCCGAAACGGCTCGCCTATCGCGAGGTCGTCCGAGAGGTCGGCACCGAGTCGGCCGGTCGCCAGAACCTCGCCGAAGTGCGCGCTTCGCAGCGGCGTGAGCCCCATCGAAGCGGTGGTGAGGTTCATCGTATGGGCGACGCGAAGGCCGAATCCTTCGTCGCCGAGCACGATCATCACTTTGCCGGCGAAACGCGTGTCGTCGCCCAGATTCTCGCCGGGAATCCCGATCACCAGGTCGTCCGCGCAGTCTTCGGCCGCCATACAAGCCGAGGTGCGGTCGAAATCGCCAACCGCAAGCGCCCATCCGAAGTGATCGTCCTCCTCCTCGACGCCGTTGGCGAGATCCCCTTCGTCCAGGAAGAGAAACCCGTCGGATACGAGACCGATCGAGCTTCCGTGCACCACGAGCACCTTGCCCGAGTTGAACTTCTGCACCGGGGCCAGCGGATCGTGTCCGGGCATACCGATCGCGAGATCGTCTCGCCCATCGCCGTCGAAATCGCCGGCGGCGAGGGAGAAGCCGAACAGGTCCGAAAGGCCGGACCCGCCGGGCAGACCGCCCTCGCCCAGCAGCAGGAACTGGCTGCCCTCGGCCTCCAGCCCATCGGCGGAGCCATAGACGACGTGCACGGCCCCGGCATCGCTGACACTGTCGACGGCCTCTCCCGGAACGCCGATCGCGAGATCGTCGAAACTGTCGCCGTCGAAATCGCCCACCGCGAGCGCAGCGCCGAATTCGTCACCGGCCTCCCGCTGGCCGCCCATTCCTTCGGTGTCCTGGTGAAGGAAGAACCTCTCCACCGCGCCGGCGTAGCTCATCTCGATCATCACGAGTCCAGTGGCCTCGACATTCCCGACCCCCGCCCCCGGGGCGCCGCTCGCGACGTCTGGAGCGCCGTCGCCGTCGAAGTCGCCGAGGGCGATCGCGGAGCCTCGGCGGTGTCCCCTGCCGTGTGTCTGAAACTCCGGACCGATCGTGACCGCCCGGTCCGGAGTGAATCCGAAGGTCACGACGCCGCCGGCATCGACGCCGGCCTCGGCGAACACCGTCTGGTCGCGCAACGGAGCGCCGACGAGAAGATCGGCGCGACCATCGCCGTCGATGTCGGCGGAGACGAGGGCCGCTCCCTGGCGGGCGGCGGCCTGCGGCGCGCCCGGACCGGCAAGGAGCGTCTCGTCCACCTCGAAGAGCTGTGCGCCTCCCATCGCGGGAGGACCGAACAGCGCGACAACGAACATCAGAATGCGGAAGGCTCGAAACCTGGTGGTGTCCATGATTCACCTCTTTCGTCGCCAGAGGCGCTTTCGGCGCCCCGCGCTTGGCGAGGCCCCCTCTGCAGCTCCGGCTGAAGTTGGAATGCCGGCGCGATGGAGGGCGCCGGCGAGGTGAAGTCGATCATCGCGGCATGGCCCTCGGAACCGAGAAAGGCGAGGTGCGAATCCTCACTTTGGTTACGAAACCTGGGAATAGGTGCTGGGAATAGGTGCTGGGAATAGGTGCCATCCGATTCTCAGCTGGCTGGCTGACGAGGTGCCTTCTGACGAGGTGCCTTCCGATTTTCGAGGGGCGCTCGGCTGCGAGACCGACCTTTGCGGCGTGTAGCGCTGTTCAACTCCTTTTCGGGTGAGTCTTGGCTGCGGAGTCGAGGCGAGTGAGGCGGCGGTTGGGGCGCGGGGAGGTCACTGAGCCCTGGCGAGTCGGCTCTGAACGTGAAATTGCGCGACTCCGGACAGCCTTCGGCCACAGGACGGACGGGATTCTCTCTTGAGTCTGTAGGTCGAGCGGTTTCCCGTTCAAACCTCAGCCGCTTCGTGCAGCGATTCTGGCAGGAGGGGCCGGGGGGAAGGCTCCTTCAGGGAATACGACGTCGGTCGCGCCGTCGCGGAGCAGACGTGCTGCTCGCTGGAAGGCGTCGCGAAAGGTGAAGTAGGCGCGCCGCAGGGCTCGGCGAACTTCCGGCGCCACGGCGTGAACGAGCGGTGCCGGGGCTTTCTTGAGCCGGTTGGGCTCGTGATGTGGATCCTGGCGGCAGACCTGGTCGCGGCCGAGCGGCGCCTTGCCGGTCTCCTTCTGGCGCTGCCGACCCCAGGTCTCGATCGCCTCGATCTCGGCCTGAATGCGAGCGCGATAGGTCTCTGGGTCGAGCGAACTCCAGCAGGGGAGTGGAGTGAGCGTGAGCTCCTCGCGGACGATGAACTCCTCCGGGTCGGGTGCAAGACCCTTGCGCCGTGCCCTGGACTCGAGCGTCCGGTCGTGCCAGCGGCCGGTGATGGGCTTGCCCTCGACGAGCTCGCGGGCACCGTGGACGCCGGGCCAGTCGAGCGGCGAATCGACGAGACCTTCCTTGACTCCGTGAGCCAGGAGATAGGCCAGTCGGCTCACCTGGGCCGCCTCCTCGTTCGAGACCAGAACTGCCTGGTACCTTCGACCCCAGAACTTCTCCCGCCAGCGCACCTGACGGCCGGCCTCTCTCGCCAGGTTGGAGTTGAGGTAGTTCATGAAGGCGGCCAGCTGCTTGGCGTCCCGAACGCTCACGAGCAGGTGGTAGTGATTCGAGAGGAACACGGGGAGGTGCACCTCGACCGCTGTCTACAGCATGAAGGCGGAGGCGCGCCGCGCGGGCCAGCACACCGCTTATGGCGTCGTTGAGAAGCGCCGAAGGTCGCATCAACAGCCGGCCCTGGATCGTCCGGCAGGTGACCTCGACCAGCGCCCCGCCGGGGGGTACGTAGCGTAGTCGTCGTGCCATACAACGTCAGGACGGAATATGGACCGGCAATCTCGCACCACCTGGCGCAGGAAGACTGGCCATGGGAATCGGGTGGCACCTTTGAGCACCTTTGACCACGCGAAAGACGGAAAGGGGTCGGGAGATCTTGCGCCGCGAGGGAAACGAAGACTCGCAGTGAAAATCGGCTGGCACTTCTGCGCGGCAGGCGAAAGGCGCGCTTTATCGCGATCGTTCGCGATCAGACCGAGGACCCGACGCCCGGCGACCAGCAGTACTCGCTCTTCAACGGCTACTAGTACCAGAAGTGAGACGGACGCGCAGGTCGGCGACGAACAGGAAGATCATCACGCCGATCAGGCCGACGTTCTTCTCGACGCAGGACAACTGGCCGCGCTTCGCTAGGATGACGAGCGGATCGTCGCCCACCAGCGCACGCGCAGCGAGGAAGTGGCGAATCGTCGCCGGGATCCAGAACGCGAGCATGATCGCGACGCCGAGCCGCAGCTGGTATCCGGTGATGATCAGGAGACCGGCCAGGATCTGCGCGATGCCGAGGATCGTCAGGACCGGGGCAGCGCCACCGAGCAAGATCGAGTTGAACTCGTTCGAAGCGTCCCAGTTGATCGCGTTGAAGATGCCGCTGGCGATCGCCGGCAGACCGACACAGACCCGCAATACCAACCAGGCCCAGCGAGGAACGCGCTCGTTCATTTCGGCCATGATTCCCTCGATGCTGTCGCTGCCGCGCTGCCGGATGTCGCACGCGTCGCCCGCGGCTTCACGGCCCAGAAGTGAGCGTGCGGTGGAGCATACTGGCAGCACGGGCTGCGCGAAAGAGGTGCCATCGGATTTTCGGTCGTTGGCCGATTGCGACGGGGCGTCTCGAAAAGGTGCTGAAAAGGTGCCACCCGATTTTCGGAAGTGGCACGACTACCCAGAAGAGTGCCATCCGATTCCCCGTAGACTTCCTGCCAGCGCGGGAATCGGGTGGCACTTGGAATCGGCCGCGGGTCTTCGACATTGCCCCCGGACCGCTTCTGGTAGCCCTCAACTCCGCAGGCCCGAGTCACCTTTGGCTATCATGGAGCGACCGTGAGAATTCCGGCACCGGTCGGCGAGGTCGAGAGAGAGAATCTGACTCGCGCCTTGGAAGGGCTTCGCGAGGAGTGGGGCTTTCCTTCGAGCTACGGCTTGCCCGAGCTCCTGAAGGGCTGGGTCAAGACCGTCGCATCGTTGCGCAAGGGCTACCCGCTGGCGCGGACCTCCTTCGAGCACGACGTCGATCTGCGCGACGAGCTGGATCGCATCGTCGGGCTCGTTCCAGAGCGCCTCGGAGCCGAGATCCAGTCCTTCCTCGCACCCGTGGACGCTGAGTTTCACGAGCGCACTGCGCCACAGGAAGAGCCCCTGTCTGAGCCGCTTGCTGGGGAGTTCCCTTCACTTCGCCAGTTTCGGCGACCCAAGCTGCTGGCTCCAGCGGATCAGGACGTCGCTGCGACCTGGAGGTGACTCGATGTCTCTGACGTCGCCATGGCAGCTGCGTTTTCGAGGTTGGCTCCTGAGGGACAACCTTGCCTGTCATCAGCTCGGGGCCATGCATGCTACGGGCGAAGGGGCCCGCCGGGACGACGCCCTCGCCATTCGGTGGTACTTCCGAGCGGCGCACCGTGGCGATCCCGAGTCGCAGTACGACCTCGGCTTCATGCTGCTCCTGGGCGAAGGCGTTGCCGCGGATCGAACTGAGGCGCTTCTCTGGCTCGAAAGGGCTGCCGCGAAGGGCCACGCTAGCGCCGCCGCACTGCTCCATGACCTCGAGGCGAGGGGAGACCTTTCAGCATGAAGGTGCGAAGCTGGCGAGAGCAGAGAGTGAGCGATCACCGGTTCCTCGTCCGTGCGGTGCCGTTCGCGCTCACCTCCACCGCCGCTGTAGTGCAGCGTCCAAGCGCATGGTTCCGTAGGCACTGAAGATCGTGAGGGAAACCGTGAAAATCGTCATTCCAGGGGGATCCGGGCAGGTCGGGACGCTGCTCGCGCGAGCGTTTCAGGCGCGCGGGGAGGAGGTCGTCGTGCTCAGCCGGCGGCCGCAGGAGGCTCCGTGGCGGGTGGTTTCGTGGGATGCGAGGAGCCTCGGACCCTGGGCGGCAGAGCTCGACGGGGCGGACGTGGTCATCAATCTTGCCGGACGCAGTGTGAACTGCCGGTACGGAGAAGAGAACCGTCGGCAGATTCTCGATTCGCGCGTCGATTCGACTCGTGTCGTCGGTGAGGCCGTCGCCGCCGCCAGGAAGCCGCCGAAGGTCTGGCTTCAGTCGAGCACGGCGACGATCTACGCGCACCGATTCGACGCTACCAACGACGAGCTCGCGGGAATCGTCGGCGGCAATGAGGTCGATGCGCCGGATACATGGCGATTCAGCACCGAAGTGGCGCGGGCCTGGGAGGAGGCGCTCGAGCAGGCGCCGACTCCGCACACCCGCAAGGTCGCCCTGCGCTCGGCGATGGTCATGAGCCCGGATCGTGGCGGCATCTTCGACACCCTGCTCGGCCTCGTGCGGAAGGGCCTGGGCGGCACCAGCGGGAGCGGACGGCAGTTCGTCTCGTGGATCCACGAGGCCGACTTCGTCGCCGCGATCGACTGGCTCATCGCCCACGAGGAGCTGTCCGGCGCGGTCAACATCTCCTCACCGAATCCCTTGCCGAACGCCGACTTCATGAGAGACCTCCGCCGCGCCTGGGGCGCGCGGATCGGCCTCCCCGCGACCGCCTGGATGCTCGAAATCGGCGCCATCTTTCTCCGCACCGAAACCGAGCTCATCCTGAAGAGTCGAAGAGTCGTCCCGGGCCGCCTTCTTTCGTCGGGCTTCTCCTTCCGGTTCCCCGATTGGCAAAGCGCGGTCAAGGACCTCTGTTCCCAGGCGAGGCACCGACTCGGGGACCGAGCGCAGGCGTGAGGGTGGGTGGAAATTGGCACAGTCCCCATTGGAAATAAGCCCATCACCTGCCACCATTGCAGTGGATTTCGTACCGGAGATCCAGGTGCATCGTGTCTACGACCGCTGAGGGACGCTCACGGTTCGTCCGCTGGCTGCGCGTCGGCTTGCGGGTCGCTGCGGTCGCTGTCGTGCTGCTTCTGCTGCTGGCGGCCTGCGCTGTCGTGACCCTTCAGTCGGACTACGAGGCGCGGAGCGGGGAGCTGCAGGAGATGCCGCTCGAGGGACCGGCCGACGTCATCGCGGGCTTCGCGGGCAGCTGGTACGCAGATCAGGTCGTGTTGAAGGCGAAGGTGGAGGGAGGAAGTAGCCCGTCCCTCGCCGTCCGATTCGGTCCCTCCTGCGAAGTTCGCGGCGCCAGGGTGGTGGGGGAGGGTCTGGTCTTTGACTACGTTTGTCCCGGGGGTAGCGGTGCGACGGGGCTACGGTTTACTGCGCCGGGAACGCTCCTCTGGTCGGAGCCCGGGGCTCCGCATTCGGGGTGCTCGACCTGTACACCGACGCTGACGAGAGCCAGCGTTTGGGCGCGCGTTGGCGCCTGGGCGGCGATTCTCGGCGAGATTTCGGGCCGGCTGGTAGAGAACGGGCTCGACGCCGTTGAGCTCTGGTTCGTTCGCAATCTCTAGCGCCCCGCGCCTGTTTGGGGCGGGGGTGGCACTCTGGACGCAGTACGAACAGGAACTCATTTCGAAAGCGCGGGTGCGCGGCGGCGAGCACCCGTCGCTGGCGTCCAGAATACGAGGAGAGCAAGGGAATGGAGTTCCAGTTCATCTGCCTTTGGCAACCGTGGTACGTCAGCTTGCTTTCGCTCTTGGCTAATGTCGCCGGAGGTTCAGTTCTCCTCTATTGCGGCATACAGTGGGTGGTCTCGCGCCGGGTTGGTCGGCTCGACTTCGGGCGACGCGACGCTGCATGGCTCATCGGCCTCACTCTGCTGGCAGTCACTAGCAGTTCTGTTTCCTTGGCTTGGCTCAGCAACTTCGACGTCGGGCATCTTCCTGGGCTGTTCACAGATCGGCTCTTTCGCGGCTACGCCATCGGCTATCTGTTCCCAACAGTCGCCCTGCTGCTGGCCATACTCTTCTGGAGTCGAGCGCGCAGTATCGGCGGCGCGAAGTCGCAGCCGTCCGCCAACAGGGAATCCTAGGCCACCGAAGAGGTGCAGCCGATTTTCGGCGGCGATCATCGGTTCGCCGTCTTGGGCTTCGACGGCACGCGCTCCTGAAGAGGTGCTGAAGAGGACCCGATTCTCGAGTAGCGCTTGGCTGCCGAAGAGGTGCCACCCGATTCCCAGGAGGCTCTTGGCCTCGAGACCGCCCTGTGCGGCGCGGAGCGCTGTGCGACCCGTCTGCGGGCGAGTCTTAGCGGCGGAGTCGAGGCAAGCGGGGCAGAGGTTGGGCAGCTAGGGGGCATCGGGCCCCGGCGAGCCAGGTCTGAACACGGAATTGCGCAAGTCCGCAATGCGGTGGGAATCGGTTGGCTCCTTCATCTCGCAACTCCATCCTGGCTCCTGCGGCGCTCTCGGCGTGACCGCGCCTCTGCCGTGCCTGCTGCGGCGAAGGCGATAGGCGGGGAGTTTGTCGACCGGATAGGCAGCGCCGAAAGGCCCAATCCCAGGGAAGAGGTGAGCATGTCCCCGAGTCCACGTGCAGTGCGACGGTTTTCGTTTGCAGTGGCAGCGGCTGTGGCGAGCTTCCTGGCCGGTGCCGGAGCGCTCCCGGCGGCGAACGGTCTGCTCAATCCTGACTTCGACAGCGGTATCTCGGGCTGGGCGACGAGCGAGGGCACTCTCGCCTGGAATGGCGGCCTCGACGTCGACGCCTGCGTCAACTCCGGCGTCGCCGTCGCCTCGACGCCGGAGTTGGTGGCCGGGCAGTGGACGGTGACGGTGAAGAGCAGCGGGTCCTGCGTCCCGGTCGTGCCGCTGGGAATGGCCTGGATGCGGGTCCGGGTCCTGTTCTCGACCGCGGTCGCCACGACGGATTTTGGCCTGCTCGCCTACACCGATGCCAACTGCAGCGCCGGCGAGGTCGAGATGCCGACGGTCGGCTATGGCCCGCTGCCGCTGATCTGGTTGAATCTCGCGATGGGCGGCGCGGTCGACGGCGCGACCCACTCCGTTCGCTTTCTCATGCGAACGAAAGACCCGGCGGTTTCGAGCTACAGCTTCTCCCTTGACCGCCTCTACCTCGGCACCGTCGATCCGGTCTTCCTCGACGACTTCGG